>DATBBI010000074.1:0-26938 GCA_036271115.1 Trebonia sp. | reverse complement strand
ACCGGCTTCGTGAAACCGGCGGCGGGGTCGGTCAAGCTCGGCGACAGGGAAATGACCACGGTCAGTGCCCACAACCGGGCGCGGGCTGGTATCTGCCGCTCATGGCAGTCCCTGGAGCTGTTCGAGGATCTCACGGTAGGCGAGAACCTCCAGTCCGCTTGCGACCCCCGCGACATGGGCGCGTACCTGACCAACCTCGTCCGGGTCGACAAACGGCCCCTGACGCCGGCCGCGGCGGCCGCCGTGGAGGAGTTCAAGCTCAGCGCCCACCTGGACGCGCAACCCAGCGCGCTGCCTTACGGCCGGCGCCGGCTGGTGGGCATCGCCCGCGCGGTGGCGGCCGAGCCGTCCGTCCTGCTTCTCGACGAGCCGGCCGCCGGCCTCGACGACGCCGAGACCCGCGAGCTGTCACAGATGATCCGCCGTCTGGTCGAGGTATGGGGGATCGCGGTCATCCTCATCGAACACGACATGAACATGGTCATGTCGGTGTGCGACCGCCTGGTCGTACTCGACTTCGGCAAGAAGATCGCCGAGGGCACCCCCGCCGAGCTTCAGCAGGATCCCGCCGTCATCGCCGCCTACCTCGGCGAAGCCGACGCGCAGGACGAAGCCAGTGAGCAGCCAGCGAACCCCGATTCTCCAGGCGATGCCCGCCTATTGAAGTAGCCAGTTGGAATAGCCAGAGGAGAGCCTCGTGAGCGCGAACGCCTATCCGGCTAACCCCCTGGATACCGAGCCGTACGGTGGCTCTGAGCTCGTGCCGCGGGCTCGAGCCCGCGGCGCCTGGGATGGCGTCGTGCTTCCCTACGTGCCCGCGCCTTTGGAAGGCGACGTGGTCGGCCTGCCCCTGTCTCGCGAGTACGACACCGACATCGACCCGGTCACCTACCAGGTCCTGCGCTGGCGGCTCTGGAACATCAACCTTGAGCACGACGACACGATCCGCCGCGTCTGCGGCACGAGCATCGTTTGTCACGCGCTCGACTACAACACGTCCATGCTGGCCGAAGACGGGCGCACGATCCTGGGCGGGCCCTCGCTGCAGCGCTTCGTCGGCCAGGGGGATCTGAGCGTCCGGTACACGATGGCGCACCGGCACCCCAACCCGGGCATCTCGCCGGGAGACGTTTACATCCTCAACGACCCCTACATCGCCACCTCGCATCAGCTGGACGTAGCGGCATACCAGCCCTTCTTCTGGGAGGGCCAGCTGTTCTGCTGGTTCTTCAACGCGGCGCACTGCATGGACATAGGCGGCAGCCAGCCGGGCAGCTTCTGCGCCGAAGCGAAGGACATCTTCGACGAGCCGATGACCTGGCCGCCCATTCGGCTAGTGCACGACGGCGTGGTCCAGCAGGACGTGTACGACGCATTCCTGCGTCAGAGCCGCTCACCGGCCGCGATCGCGCTCAACCTGCGCAGCCAGATCGCGGGCCTGGACACCGCCGCGCGCCGGATGAGCGCGCTGCTCGGCGAGTACGGTCCGCGCCTGGTCAAGGGCGCCATGCGCCGGATGCTGAGCGACACGTCGGCGGCCGTGCGCGCCCGGCTGCGCGAGATCCCGGACGGTGAGTGGAGCGAGACGTACCTGCTGGGCGGTCTGCCGGACCGCCGTACGCGGCGGCTGCGGACCGTTCTGCGCAAGGAAGATGACGTGCTGATCTTCTCGAACGAAGGCACGGACGGCCAGCTGCCGACCGGCAACGGCACGTACTGCGCGTTCCGGTCCGCGGCGATGTCGGCGGTCGGGACGATGCTCGCATGGGATCAGATGTACTGCCCTGGCGGGACGCTCGACCAGCTGCGGTTCGATCCCTACCCAGGCACGTTCACGATTCCCAGCCACCCGGCCGGCGTGACGACGGTCGTGGGCACGAATATGGCCATCGCGCTTGCCGGACAGGTCGTCAGCAAGATGCTGCTGTGCGGGCCCGAGCACCTGCACAGCCGGGCGCTCGCGAGCGGCGGTCTCACCAGCGCGGGTTGGTGCCATGCGTGGGGCTTCGACGAAGCCGGCACGCTGCAGTTCGCTCCGATGACGGACTCGGTGATCGGCGCGCTTGGGGCCTCACCTGGCCTGGACGGGGTCGACACCGGCGGTTCCTGGGAATGGCCGCGGACCTCGGCGGGTGACGTCGAGGAAGCCGAGGCCCTCGCCCCGCTGATCTACCTGTACCGGCGCGAGCAGGCCGACAGCGGCGGCCCCGGGCGATGGCGGGGCGGGAACGGCGTGGAAATCGCTGTGATGGGCAACGGCGTGCGGCAGTTCTACTTCCAGGGCGAGGGGAACGACCCGGCCGTCAACTCCGCGCCTGGTCTCGGCGGCGGCATGCCGGCCCACTGCGGCGACTGGCTGATCCGGCCGGACAGCGGAATCCGGGAGGCGATGGCGGGCGGCTCAGTGCCCGCCACGCGGGCCGCGATGGAGCGGGAACTCGGGCCGTTCGACCGCATTCCTGTGGGGCATCCGTTCGCGATCGGCGCCGATGGCATCGGCATCGGTGAACACGCGGCGGGCGCCGGGTGCGGCGATCCGCTGCGCCGCGACAGCGCGCTGGTGCTCGAGGACGTCCGGCGCGGCGCGGTCAGCATGGCGGGCGCCGAGCGAGATTACGGCGTCGTCATCCGCGATGATGGCGTGGATAGGCGGGCGACGGTGCGGCTTCGGCGGGCCCGGCGGCAAGCGCGGTTGCGCGAGGCCCGCCCGCCCTCCGTACCGGCGGCGCAGCGACCGCCTGGTCCGGACAGCGCCGGGCGGCCGGCGCTGGCGGGCATGCTGTTGATGCGGCTGCCCGGCGGCTGGCACTGGGCGTGTGACCACTGCCGTCACGTCCTCGCGCCGGCGTCTGGGAACGCTCGCTCTGGCTGCGCGCTGATCGAGACGTCGCCCAACCGCCTCGACCCGCTGCGCTATCCCCCGCCAGCGGCGTTCTGCGACGACAACCTCGTGATCCGGCAGTGGATCTGTCCTGAGTGCGCGCAGCTGCTGATCACCGAGTTCGTCAGGGCCGACGACCCACCGGCCTGGGACGTCCGGCTGTCGGATCGCACGCTAGGTCAGCTAGCCGCCCAGGGCACGCCCGGGGAGCAGCCGTGAGGCCGGCCGCTGTGACGGGGGATGTCGTCATCGGCGTCGACATCGGGGGAACCTTCACGGACTGCGCGGTGATCGACGAGACCGGCCGGGTCCACGTCGGCAAAGTTCCCACCACTCCGCAGGACCGGTCGCTGGGCTTCTTCAGCGCGATCGACGAGGTCGCGCGGGGTCTCGGCCTGACCCTCGGCGAACTCCTGAGCCGCTGCCACCGCCTCGTGCACGGGACGACGACGGGTACCAACGCGATCGTGACCCGGACGGGCGCGCGCGTCGGGCTGCTCACGACCGCGGGGCACGCCGACGTCATGTACATCATGAAAGGCACCGGCCGGACCGCCGGGGTGCCGGCCGACGAGCTGATGGACCTGGTCGCGAGCCGGGCCAAGCCGGGGCCGATCGTGCCGAAGAACCTCATCGTGGAGGTGCCCGAGCGAATTGACCGGCACGGCCGGGTGCTGGCGCCGCTTGATCGTGACACCGCCGTCGCCAAGGCGTCCGAACTGCTGGCGCTGGGCGTGGAGGCGATCGCGATCAGCCTGCTGTGGTCGGTGAAGAACCCCGCGCATGAGCTCCTCCTCGTGGACGCGGTCCGCGAGCTCGCGCCCGAGATCTTCGTCAGCTGCGGTTCTACCCTGTCCGCCACGGTCGGTGAGTACCCGCGGACATCGACCGCGGTGATGAACGCCTACATCGGGCCGCTGATGACGCATTACGTCGACGCGATCGAAGACGGGGCCCGCCGCCACGGCTACCGTGGGAATGTCCTGTTCAGCCAGTGCGCGGGCGGCGCCGTCCTCGCCGAGGAAGCGCGCCGGGCCCCCATCCTGACATTGAACTCAGGTCCCGTCGCCGGCGTGATGGGCTCGCTGCAGTTCGCCAGGGAGATCCGCGAGCCGAACGTGCTCACGACCGACATGGGCGGCACCACCTACGACGTCAGCCTGATCCGGCACGACACGGCGAGTCTCAGCGACACGGCACGGGTAGAGAAGTTCGAACTGTCCTTGCCGATCCTCGACGTCGAGTCGATCGGGGCCGCGGGCGGAAGCATCGCGTGGACCGACGAGTCCAACCGTCTCAACGTGGGTCCGCGAAGCGCGGGCGCCGAACCCGGCCCGGCTTGCTACGGCCGGGGCGGCCGGGAACCGACGGTCACTGACGCGGACGTCGTCCTCGGCTTCATCGATCCGGACACGTTCCTGCACGGCGAGGTGCGGCTCGATATCGAAGCTTCCGAACGAGCGCTCGCGACTCTCGGCGCGAAGGTGGGTCTTGACATCCAGCAGACCGCCGCGGGCATCTGCCGGATCGTCGACGCGAAGATGGCCGGTCTGCTGCGCCGGTCGAGCGAGTTCCGGGGTGTCGACCCGCGGCGGCTGACCATGCTGGCGTTCGGCGGGGCGGGCCCGGTGCACGCGGCGATGTGCGCACGGCAGGCCGGGATTCGCAGAGTCGTCGTCCCGCCGCCCGCGGTGGCGCCGGTGTGGTCCGCCGCGGGTGCCGCCAACGCGGACATCACGAACGTCTACCTCGAGTCACAACTGCACCTCATGCCGATGGACCCCGAACTCTTGCACGCCAACTTCGCGCGGATCAGCCTCATCGCGACAAAGCGCCTGCAAGATCAGGGCTTCTCCGAGGATGAGATCGTCGTGAAACAGTCGGTCCGGATGAAGTACGCGGTCCAGGTCTACGACATCGAAGTCCCGCTGGAGTGGCCCGTCTCCGGGGCGGACGATGTCCAGCGCATCCTCGACAGCTTCGACGAAGCCTATGCGCAGCGCTTCGGGCGCAACGCCGGCTTCAGGGAGGGGGGTGTGCACGTCACCGGCTTCCAGGTGATGGCTTTCGGCACGACGAAGAAGCGGCCCCTCACGGGGGTGGCGCGCGGAGCTGACGTCGCGTTCAACGAGTCGTCCCGGCGCGTCTACTGGCCCGATCTCGGCGACTGGGTGCAGACCCCCGTGCTGCGGACATCCGGCCGCTGGGAAGCCGAGCGCGAGGTATCCGGTCCGGCGCTCGTTGAACTGCCGAACACCGTGATCGTCGTCCCGGCCGGAATGACCGCGACGATGCGCCGTGACGGCGCGGTGGCGATCGAGTAGAGAGGTCAGCGCGGCTGCAGGTGCAGTGGGAGGGAAAGCGGCCCGGCCAGGGTGTCGGCCGGCGCGCTCCACGTGACGTCGCCCGCTACCCGGACGTCGTCGATTCTGGCGGCGAGCACGCGCAGCGCCTCCTCCATCTCCGCGCGAGCCAGGCTGTTCCCGATGCAGACATGGCGACCTCGCCCGAACGCGAGATGCTGGTTGCGCCGCGGCCGGTCCGGGTCGAAGACGTCAGGCTCATCGAATGCGGCCGGGTCGCGATTCGCGGCGTAGGCGTTGACGATCATGTGCGTGCCGGCGGGGATTCCCAGCCCGTCGGCCTCGATGTCGACCGCTGGCATCCGCAGCTCCCAGGCCACCGCCGGGGCGAACCGCAACGATTCCTCGAGGCAACGACGGGGGGAACCGTCGGCGGACCGCAGCCGCCGCCAGCTTCCCGGCCTGGTCGCGATCTCGTGCACGCAGCTAGCCAATTGCAGCTTCGTTGTGTCATGCCCGCCCATCAGCACGTTGATGATGTTCGCGACGAGTTCCTCGCGGCTCAGCGTGCCCAGTTGTTCGCCGGCCTCGATGAGCGCGCTGACCAGATCGTCCCCAGGGACCTTCGCCCGCTCCTCGAGGAGCTCGCTGACATAACTGGTCAGCTCCCGGATGGCGGCTTCGAGGCGGGGAAGCGCCGGTGCCAGGGGCACCGCGGCCAGCGCGTTCATCTCCGCGCTCGCCTCGATGAACCGCGGTACGTCGGCGACAGGGACACCGATGAGACGGGCCAGCACCTCGATGGGATACCAGTAGGTGAAGTCGGCGACGAAGTCGACCGTGCCGGCGTCGAGGAGACGGTCGGCCATGCGGTTGGCGACCTCGCGCATGGTCTCTCGCTGCTTGTCGACCGACCTGAGGCTGAACGCGCGCTCAAGGACGGCCCGGATCCGCCTGTGCCGGTCGCCCTCGATCCAGGCGAGCAGCCCGTTGTCGATGTAGTTGAGGACCAGGGGAGTGGCGCCCTCGCTGAGGTAGTAGTCGCGCATCGTCGCCGCGACATCCGGGTGGGCGAGGAGCTGCTTCGCGCGTTCGTAGGTCAGCACCTCGATGCCGCGGACACTGCGCGCGAGACCGCGCTCGCTCCGCAGGCGGCGCAGCGAACCGGCCGGATCCGTGGCGTACTCGGGCGCGAACAAGTCGAGTTCCGGAAGGTCGCAGAACCAGTTGCGCATCTCCTGTTTCACCTGTTTATGATCCTCCCGTCTCGAGAAAAGGTCAAATAATATGGCTAGTTCTGAGCATCGCGAGGACCGTCGCGTGGCGCTGGTGACGGGCAGCCACGGCCTGTCCGGCCGGGCCGTGTACGAGCACCTGCACGGCCGGCCCGGCTGGGAGGTGATCGGAGCGTCACGCCGGGCGGAGCCGCCGGTCGCGGGCGCACCGCACATCGCCGTCAATCTCGCGGACCGCGCCGCCACCCGCGGCGCCCTGGCCGGGTGCGGCGCCACCCGCCTGTTCTTCGGTGCCTACATAGCCGATCACGACCTCGCTCGCGAAGCCGAGGTGAACCGAGGGATTCTCGTCAACACGCTTGATGCCCTCGCCGCGGCCCGCGCGCCGCTCCGGCACGTTGTGATCTTCCACGGGGCAAAGGCGTACGGCGCGCACCTCGGGCCGTTCCCGACGCCGGCCAGGGAATCCGCCCCGGCCGTGCCCGGCCCGTTGCTCTACCACGATCAGGAACAGGTCCTCAGGGAGTACGGCCAGCGGCTGGGCTTCACCTGGACCGTGCTGCGGCCCGACTGCATCTGCGGCCCGGCCCTCGGATCGCCGATCAACCTGCTGCTCGGGGTCGCGGCGCTGGCGGCGCTGGCGCGCGAGCGGGGAGATCCGCTGCACTTTCCCGGGACGGCGGCATCCGCGAGGTCGCTCATCCAGGTGACCGACACGCGACTGCTGGGCCGGGCCGCTGAGTGGGCGGCGATGTCGCCGGCAGCGCGCGACGAGATCTTCAATGTCACGAACGGCGACGTGTTCCGCTGGGAGCACATGTGGCCGTTGATCGCCGGCGCCTTCGGTGTCCCGGCGGGAGACATCGCGCCGGCCCGGCTGGCCGAGGTCATGCCCCGGCGGGAACCCGAATGGGACGCTCTGGTCGCCCGTCACGGCCTCATGCCGGTGCCGCTGGCGGAACTCGTCGACTGGCGGTTCGTGGACGCCATGCTCGGGATGCCGTATGACCTGATCACGAGCACGATCAAGATCAGGCGAGCTGGCTTCGGCGACTGTATCGACAGCGGAGACATGTTCGTGGAGCTGTTCGACGACCTGCGGCGAGGTCGCTACATTCCACCGCTGTGAGCGCCCGGCGGGCCTCGCGGAATCAGCGGGACTAGCTCAGCACGAAGCCCTCGTAACCTCGGGCCGCTGTGTCCCGGGCGGCGCGGACGTACCGGTCGAAACCGCCGGTGTACGGCATGAATACCCGGGACTTGTCGTCCGCGTTGACGTGGACCATGTAGTTGTCGACCCGCAGGCGCAGCAGCCGGCTGGCGGCCTCGACCACCTGGGCCGTCCAGGCGTCCTGAGCCGCCTCGCTTGGCTCGATCGTGGCGAGGCCATGGGCGTCGAGGTAGCCGATGCAGTCGCCGATCCAGTCCATCAGGAACTCGTTCTGCAGGAACAGGTTCCCGAGCACGGAAGGACTGCCCGGGCCCGTGGGCAGGAACAGGTTCGGGAAGCCGGTGGTCATCAGCCCGAGCAGCGTGCGGGGACCGCGGGCCCAGCCGTCGCTGGGAGCCGCTCCGCGCTCGTTGCGGATGTGCGCCCGGTCAAGAGCGCCCGTAAAGGCGCGGAAACCGAGCGCGAACACGATCAGGTCGAGTTCGTGGTGCGCGGCCTGGGTCCGGATACCCGTCTCGGTGAATTCGGTAATCGGGTCGCTGCGGAGATCGACGAGGGTGACGTTGTCCCGGTTGAACGTGTCGTAGTAGCCGATGTCGAGGCACAGCCGGCGGGTTCCTATCGGATAGCTGGACGGGCACAGCTTCTCGGCAAGGCCGGGATCCCGGACGATTTCGCGGACCTTCCGGCGCACGAACTCCGCGACCACGTCGTTTGATTCCTGGTTCGTGCCCTGGTCGGAGAAGAGGGAGTTCATCGCCTGACCGCCAGACTTCCACTGACGCTCGAGGATGGCGACCTGGTCAGCCCGGGAGAAGTGGCTCAGCGGCTGCGCGCCGACCGGGAGTCGCGTGCCCCCGCGGTTGGCGAGGAGTAGCTCGCGCTAGTCGCCAAGCCGGTCGGCGATGCCTCGCTGTACGGCGGCGCCGATCGGCGCCGTCCGGGCCGGAACCACGTAGTTCGCGGTGCGCTGGAACACGTGCAGATGCCTGGCGTGCTGAGCCAGCACGGGAATCGCCTGCACCCCCGACGAGCCCGTTCCGATGATCCCTATGCGCCGGCCGTCCAGGTCGGCGCCGTGCTCGGGCCAGTGACTCGTCCGCACCCACTCGCCGCGAAACCGCTCAAGCCCGGGGAATTCGGGCCGCCGGGCCGCCGAGAGCTGGCCGGTGGCCATCACGAGGAACCGGCAGCTGACGCTGAGCCCGGTGCTGGTGGTGACGTGATAGCGAACCGTATCGCCGCGCCACTGTGCGCTGGTCACCCAGGTGCCGAACACGAAGCGCTGCTTCACCCCGAAGCGGTCCGCCACGAAGTCGAGGTAGGCCAGGATTTCCGGCTGCGCCGCGAACCGCTCGGTCCACCGCCACTGCTGCCAGACCTCGGCGGAGAAGTAGTAGCAGTAGTCGATGCTGTCGACGTCGACGCGCGCCCCCGGATAGCGGTTGTGGTACCACACCCCGCCGACTCCGCTGGCCCCCTCGATGCCGAGCACCGACAGTCCTTGCTGCGTGAAGCGGTGGACGGCATAGATGCCGCCGATCCCGGCGCCGACCACGATGACGTCGTAGTCGGCCTCGCCGTGGGTCACCGCGCGGCCTCCGGCGTGCCGTCCCAGAAGGCCGAGCCGCCGGAGAGGTACTCGGCCCTCAGCAGCGGTCCCATGCCGACCGGGACGAGAACCCGTCCGAGCCGCTCTTCGAACGCCCGTGCCACACCGGCCGGGGTCCACAGGCCGTCCGTGCTGAGCACCGGTTCGAGCACCGCGGGGTGGGCGACCAGGGCGAGGTCAGACCCCTCGATCCGCACGATCTGCCCGGTGATCCGCGCCGAGGCGTCCGACAGCAGGAACACCGCGACCGGGGCATTGGCCTCGGGCGCGGGCGACCCCCCGGCGTTGATCCGGCCCAGCCCGTTCGCTTCAAGGAAGGCCGCGGTGGTTTCGCCCATCCGAGTGCTGGCCAGCGGTGATATCGCGTTGACCCGGATGCCGGCCGCCGCGAGTTCCATCGACCAGGTGTAGGTCAACGACGCGACCGCTCCCTTCGTGGCGGCGTAGGCGGCCATGTGCGCGATGCCCATGTGGGCGCCGGACGTCACGTTGACGATCGAACCGCTGCCACGCCTGCGCATGTGCCTGATCGCCGGCATCGAGCACGCGACCACGCCGGCTACGTTCACCGCGAGCAGCTTGCTGAGCTGGGACTCCGTGATCTCGCCCGGCATCGCCATGTCGAACAGCCCTGCGTTGTTGACCAGTCCGTCGATGGTGCCGAACTCGGAAACGCAGCAGGCGATCAGGTCTGCGGCCTCGCTCCACTGGCTAACGTCGGCCACCTTGGCGAGGGCCGTGCCGCCCCGGCTGCGGATATCCGCGGCGACCTGCTCGGCGACCTCGGCGTCGATGTCGTTGACGACAACCCGCGCGCCTTCGTCCGCCGCGGCGCGGGCGTACGCCGCGCCGATGCCACGGCCGGCACCGGTCACGACGACGGACTTGCCGTCCAGCCAGGTCATGATCGTCCCGTCTCCGTATGTAGATATTGAGTTAAAATTATTATACTGTTTCGACGGGATTTGGGAATGGCTCGGAGGGCGAAGATGCGCACACGATGGTCACTCCATCCGGAGATCGAGGCCGGGCTGGGCTCGCTGCCTCCGCTGCCCTTCGAGGCGGCCGAGATAGGCAAGGATGCGATACCGGCCATCCGGGAGGCGATGACCCGCCCGGCCGGCATCCCTGACCACGTGCGTCACCACGAGCTTGTCGTGGACCGCGGGCCGGCGGTTCCCTCGCTCCGCCTGCACGTGTACGCGCCGCGCGACCCGGTCGCCCAGCCGCGGCCCGCGGTGCTGTGGATCCACGGCGGCGGGTACATCGTCGGCAGCGCCAAGGACGAGGCCAGGCGCGTCGCGCCCTGGGTCCGGGCGGGGTACGTCGTCGTCGCGCCCGACTACCGGCTGGCGCCGGAAGATCCCTTCCCTGCCGGGCTGCGGGACTGCCTGGACGGACTGAACGAGACACTGCTCCGGTCAGCAGAGCTCGGCGTCGACCCGGGCCGGATCGTGGTAGCCGGCGGGAGCGCCGGCGGCGGGCTCGCGGCCGCGCTCGCGGTGCGCTGCCGTGACCTGGGCATCGGCGCGATCGGTCACCTGGTGCTCATCGCGCCGATGGTCGACGACAGGACCGAACCGCCGGCCGGAGTGCGCCTTGCCGTCTGGGCCGGCGCGGCGAACCGGCTCGGCTGGGACAGCTACCTTCCCGATGGCGGCGCCGCGGAGCTGCCGGAGTCCTATGCGGCGGTCGCGCGCGTTACCGACTTCTCCGGCCTGCCGCCAACGACGGTCCTCGTGGGCACGGCGGACATGTTCTGCGTGGAGTCGGTTGAGCTCGCGTCCAGCCTGCTGCGCAGCGGTGTCCCTGTCGACCTGCACGTCTACGCCGGGCTTCCGCACGGCTTCGACTCGCTGGTGCCGGACTCCTCGCCCGCGCGAGTGCTTGAGCGCGACCTGTTCGAGTCGCTGGACCGGGCAGCCAGCTTCCGGGACGTGCCCTTAAATGGGTGTTTGATAAATGGCGGGTGCCCATTGTGTCGGGGTGTCGGCGACGTAGGTTGCCGTCTGCCAAGGATCTCGCCTTGGCCCTGCCTACGGGGCTTCTGGCTGCCCGAGGAGCCGCTTGAGCAGAGCGGCGAGCTGCTCGCGTTCGGCGGTGGTGAGCGGCGCGAGGAACTGGCGTTGTTGCTCGTCGAGGATCTGCACGGCTGCCGCCTGGGCGCGGCGGCCGGCTTGGGTGGGGTGGACGAGAAACGCGCGCCGGTCGTGCGGGTGGCGCTGCCGGGCCGCGTATCCCTTCTCTTCTAGGTCATCGAGCAGCGCCACCATAGTGGTCCGGTCGATCCCCAGGGCGTCGCTGAGGTCTTTCTGGGTCATCGGCTCCCGCTCGGTCACCATTGTCAGGATGCCGGCCTGGCGCGCGTTCAGCGCCAGCTGGGCGAGCATCTGGTTGGCCAGCGCGAGCGACATCGCGGACGCGCGGAACAGCAGGAAAGGAACCCGGTCGCGCATCGCGGGGGGCAGCGGCAGGGATCCGGTGCCATCCGGTCGGCGGTCAGGGCTGTTCGGCGGCCGGCCCATGATTACCTCTAATCGTCAGTATCCTGATAATCAGGAATCTGATAGTATCCTGTCATGTCTGATGAGCGGCCCGGTCACCCCTCTTCCGCGGCTGACGTCTACAGAGGGTTCATCGATGCGGTCAACCGCAAGGATCTGGATGCGGCCGAGCGCTTCGTCGATCCAGAGCGCTACAGAGAGAACTGCGTCGGGTTCACGCACGGGTTCGTCCGCTGGGACGCTGCGAAAGACTCGATCCGCCAGGTGTGGAAGGGAATCCCCGACCTTCACGTCGAACTGCCCCAGGTCCTTGCCGATCAGAACGTCGTCCTGGCGCACGGCACGGTAACGGGAACCGCTACCGGCCGCCTCTACGAGGCACCCGCGACCAAGCGCGCCTGCGAAGCCAGCTTCTTCGACTATGTCCGCGTCGATGACGGCCGGATCATCGAGCGAGTCCAGCAGGCCGACGTGCTTGGCCAGATGCGCCAGCTCTACGGCAGAGGTCTGGGGACCATCGGGCTGGCGGCGATGTTCTGGCGCCTGTTACCGCCGTTGCTGACCTCACCCTGATCGGCAAGGCGGGGTCGGCCGCGGCGCGGCAGCAAGGTCCTGCCGATGTGTGACGACGCCTGGATCAGCAAGCACCGACGCACCGTCCGCGACTACGAACGCCTCCTGGCCAGCCACGAAGCGATGATCTTGTGGGCCATGATCACCCTCATGGCATGCCGGCTGGCGCAGCCCAACCATTTATCAGACACGAACTAAAGATCGCCAAGTACATTGGCAGTGTCCTGGCCGATCGAGAACGACCGGGAGGCGCGACCCCCCGCGGTTCCCGCCCAGTCCGTGTATCCCCTGACCCCGTAGTAGGCGCCGACCTGCGGATCGGGAATCGAGTGGAACATCTTGTTCTCCCGCAGCCACGGGTCGGTGAACACGTCGTGGCGGCTGAGCACCCGGGCCGCCGCGACCCCCGCGGCCGTCAGGCGGTCGACCGCCTCGGACACGGGCATGGCCTGGAGCCGGCCGGCCAGCCCCTGGCCCGCTGACTCGAGGGCCCGGTCCGTGGCCGCCTCGCTCGCGCCGTCGGCCGCCCACAGGCAGATCCACCCGTCGGCACACCGGTACAGCCGGCGGTAGGCGCCCGGGCCGGGCCAGTCCCGGCCGCCGGCCGGAGGCGGCGGGCTTCCAGGGAACGACGTCAGCTCTCCCGCCTGCACCATGACCGAGGCGTGCGCCAGTGACGTGCCCACGTGCTGACCCGTCCCGGACACCTCCCGGTGGTACAGCGCCGCCAGGATGCCGACAGCAGCCAGGGAGCCGCCCGCGATGTCGTGGACAAGCATCGAGGACGACGCCGGCCCGGCCGCGCCGCCCTGAGCTTGCATGAGCCCGCTGCGCGCCTGGAGCAGCGGGTCGAACGCGGGCTTGTCGCCAAGCGGCCCGCGGCCGTAGCCGCCCATGGAGCAGTGCACCAGCCTCGGGTTGACCGCCTGCGTCGCGTCCCAGCCGAGGCCAAGGCGCCGGCGGGAGGCTGACCGGAGGTTCTCCACGAAGACGTCGGTTGCGGCTATGAGCTCGTCCAGGGTCCGCCGGTGCCCGGGGGTGGTGATATCCAGGCATAGCCCGGATTTCGCCTGGTTGATGACGGCGAAGCTGCCGGAGAACGCGCGGTAAGGGTCCCCGGTCGGCGGCTCCAGCTTGATCACGCTCGCCCCGTACTGGGCAAGGATCGACGGACCGAACGTACCGGCGACGAACGACGACGCGTCGAGGACCCGGATTCCGTGCAGTGGCAGGCTGTCCTGTTCCCCGGCCTTGCCGCCATCCCCGGTCGCGGGGCGGTCGTGCCAGTAAGTATCGGATGCCGCCCACCTCGACTCGTCCGGGAGGTGGCGGACCGTGGCCGGCGTCGCCGACAGCTCGAGCGGGATTCCCGGCAGCGTCACCGGGCCCAGGCTGGGGTGATCCATCTCCAGGCGGAGGCCGTTAGCGGCGACCGTCTCGGAGGCGAACCATTCCTCCCGACTGGATACGGGAGCCACTGGCACGCCCGCCTTGTCCAGTGCCTCGAGCCAGCTGCTCCGGTCCCGCTCCCCGAACCGCTCCTGCATCCTCGGCAGCACCGCGGCCGACACCTCGGCTCGCAGGATGTTCGCGTAGCTGCCCTCGACGCCCGGCATGACCATGACCTCCATCAGGTCGATCACGTCGAGGGCCGTGAGGAAGAACGCCTCGGTGAGCGCCCCGAGGAACAGCCACTGCCCGTCCGAGCACTGATAGGGCGCGTAGTTCGCCAGCGGCGCCATCCCGACCTTGCGCATTCCGGGGGAGGAGATGCCGGGGGCGTCGACGGTGACGGCCGCCTGCATGGCCCCGACCGCGTGCAGCCCGGTTATCACCGCGGACCTGCCGCACCCGTCCCGGCGGCGGGTCAGCAACCCGGCAGCGACAGCCGCCGCCCCGAGAGCCCCCTGAGTGTAGGCGAGGATCGGGACGACCGGTAGCACCGGACGGTCCTCGGTGGCGCGATGGAAATCCGCCACTCCGCTGACCGCGGCGAGCAGCCCAGGCTCGGCGGGCAGGTGAGCCCAGCGGCCGCGCTGACTGTACGGCGGCATCCAGGCGTACGTCAGCTCCGGCCGTCCGGCGCGCAGCGAGGCGGCATCCAAACCCAGTCGCTCCAGCTCGGCGGCCGGCCAGTCGAAGACGACGGCGTCGGCGGCCGAGATCAGCCGGCGCAGCTCCGACAGGTCTCGGTAGTCACCGGCACCGAGACGGCAGAAGCGCTTGTTGCGATTCCAGCAGAGGTATCCGGGCTGGTCGCGCAGCCGGTCACCGGCCGGGGTCTCCACCTTCAGGACATCGGCGCCGAAGTCGGCCAGGTGCATGGCCGCGGTAGGCCCGGGGATGCCCTCGGTGCAGTCGAGGACCCGGATCCCGTCGTAGGTGCCACCCAGAGACATGTTCCTGTCCGTTCCCTCAGTGAGACGACTCGGGCTGGCGGACCACCCCGTCGGCGATCAGCCGGTCGATGTCGGCGCGGTCGAACCCCCATGTCCGCAGCACGTCGATGCTGTCGGCTCCCGGCTCTGTCGGCCCGGACTGGATCCGCCCCGGCGTCCGGGACATCCGGGGCGCAGGCCCCGGCTGGATGACGCCGAACGCCTCGGTAAAGGTCCCGCGCGCTGCCAGGTGAGCGCCGGCCGGCGCCTCCGACAGGTCGAGAACGGGAGCGACGCAGCCATCGACGCCGGCGAACAACTCGGCCCAGTCGTCGCGAGCGCGCGACCGGAACGCCGCCTCGAACATGCGGCGCATGGCCGGCCAGCCGTCGCGGTCGTGCTGCGCGGGCACGCCGGTCAGGCCCAGGGCCGTCACCAGCTGCTCGAAGAACTGCGGCTCCATCGCGCCGACTGCCACGTACTTCCCGTCGGCGCACTCATAGGTGTCGTAAAAGGGCGCGCCGCCGTCGACCAGGTTCGCGCCGCGCTCGTTCCGCCACAGCCCGTTGGCGTAGCCGCTGTAGATCATCGACATCAGGTAGGACGCTCCATCGACCATCGCGGCGTCGATCACCTGCCCCCGCCCGCTGCGCTCGCGCTCAAGCAGTGCCGCGAGCACGCCCACGACGAGGAACATCGCGCCGCCGCCGAAGTCGGCGACCAGGTTGAGCGGCGGAACGGGCCGCTGGCCGGGGCGGCCGATGCTGGACAGCGCCCCGGTGACCGCGAGGTAGTTGATGTCGTGGCCTGCCCGCGCCGCGAGCGGACCCTGCTGCCCCCACCCGGTCATACGCGCGTAGATCAGCGCGCCGTTGCGCTGTGCACAGGCCTGCGGGCCCACCCCGAGCCGCTCGGCGACGCCAGGCCGGAACGCCTCGATGAGCACGTCAGCCGTCTCGGCCATGCGCAGCACGGTTTCGGCGCCGCCCGCGGCCCGCAGGTTGATCACGACCGACGGCCGGCTGCGGTGCGCGACGTCCCGCTCCGGCGGGCCGTACACGTGCCCCCCTGGGCGCTCGATGCGCACGACCTCCGCGCCCAGGTCGGCCAGCAGCATGCAGCCCAGCTGTATCGGGCCGATGCCGGCCAGCTCGAGCACGCGCACGCCCGCCAGCGGGCCGGGTCTGTCAGCGCTCATCACTCAGCCTTTCGCGAATCAGTCGCCGCTACCCCGCGGCCCGGGGCCACGCGGACAACGGCCTTGCCGAGCACTCGCCGGTCGGCGACCGTCTGGAGCGCTTCCCGCACCTGGTCGAGCGGGAAGCTGGCGGTGACGCGTGGCCGCAACCGCCTCGTGGCCAGCAGGTCCAGCAGCTCGGCCTGGTCTCGCTGCCGCAGGTCGCCGCGGTTGGCGGCGAACGACCGCTGGTCGAAGCCGAGCACCGACACGCCCTTGAGCAGGACGAGGTTGAGCGGGACCCGGGCGATCTCGCCTGAGGCGAATCCGATCACGACGAAGCGCGAGCCCCACGACGTCGCGCGCATCGCCGGCTCGCTGTACGGGCCGCCCACCGGGTCGAGGACAACGTCGACCCCGGCGGGCGCCAGCTGCTTAAGCCGGGCCTTCAGGTCTTCCCGCTGGTAATCGACGACCTCATGGGCGCCAAGCGAGGCGCAGAACTCCAGCCGCTCGGGGGAGCCTGCCGCCGCGATGACCCGCGCGCCGAGGCTGACCGCGATCTCGACCGCGGCCGATCCGACGCCCCCAGCGGCGCCCAGGACCACGACCGTCTCCCCGGGTCGCACCTGAGCGACGCTGCGCAGCGAGTGGTACGCCGTCTCGTAGGTGACCGAGAACGCGGCGGCCGAGTCAGCGCCGACGCCCGCGGGAATGCGCCGGAGCGCCTGGGCATCGACCGCGATCCGTTCGGCGAAGGCGCCGAAACCGCTGACCCCGAACACCCGGTCGCCGACGGCGAACCCGGTCACGTCGGTGCCGACCTCGCTGATCGTGCCGGCGAACTCGCCGCCCACCACGAACGGCAGCGGCGGCAGGGCCTGATAGCCGCCCGCGACCAGCAGCACGTCCGGGTAGTTGACCGACGCAACGTCGACGTCGACGACCACCTGCCGCGCCGACGCCGCGGGATCGGGCACGTGATCGATCCGCACCACGTTCGGTGGACCGTGGCGATGACAGCGAGCCGCCCGCATGGCCTAACTTCCCGTCATGGCACGAGCTGCCACAGGCGCGCGAACCGACGGCGGTGGTACGTGGGCGTTCCGAGCAGCATCTCGCCGCTCTTGGCCCGCCGGAAGTACAGGTGCGCCGGGTGCTCCCAGGTGAACCCGATGCCGCCGTGGACGTGAATGTTCTCCGTGGCGACGTGCAGGAAGGCTTCGGAGCACAGCGTCTTGGCGATGCTCGCCGAGACCGGCAGGCCGGTGTCGGCAGGCGTCGTGTGCCGGATTGCCCCGTACAGCGCCGACCGTGCCGACTCGACCGCGACCAGCATGTCCGCGCACTTGTGCTTCACTGCCTGGAATGATCCGATCGGCCGGCCGAACTGCACCCGCGTCTTGGCGTACTCGACGGCCATGTCCAGGCACCGGGACGCCCCTCCGACCTGCTCGGCCGCCAGGGCGACGGCGGCCAGGTCGAGCACGCGGCTCAGCACGCGGGCCCCGTCACCACTGGCGCCGACGAGGCGGGCCGGAGTGTCCTCGAACGACAGGCTGGCCAGCTTGCGCGTCTGGTCCATCGACTCCAGCGGCGTGCGGCGCACGCCACTGGCGCCGGCGTCGACCGCGAAGAGGCTGACCGCGCCGTCGGCGCGGGCCGGCACCAGCACCAGCCCGGCCACGTGGCCGTCGAGTACGAACGAGGCATCACCGCGGAGCACCCACCCGCCGCCGCCGTGGGCCGCGGTGAGGTCCGCGCCTTCCGGCGCGCCATCCTCGCCGGAGATAGCCACCGTCGCGACCAGGTCGCCTGAGGCGATGTCCGGCAGATAGCGCGCCTGAGCGTCCTCGTCGCCCGACTCGGTGAGGGCGGTGGCGGCGAGCACCACCGAGCTGAGAAACGGCGCGCACAGCAGCGCCCGTCCCATCTCCTCGCAGACGATGGACATTTCGGCGCAGCCGTACCCGGCTCCGCCGTATCGCTCGGGAATCGCGAGCCCCTGCCAGCCGAGCTCGGACGCCATCCGCCTCCAGAGCGCCTCGTCGTAGCCGGAGTCGGTCGCCATCAGGCGGCGCGCCTCCGCCTCCGTGGCGGTCCGGGTCAGGAAGCCGCGCGCGGCGGCGCGCAGCTGCGCGCCGTCCGCGCTGTCGCCGTGCTGCATCTGTGCGTCCATGGGGTCCTCAGATCACCCGTGAGGCGCGGCCCTGCCAGTACCGGTCCTTGAGCAGCCGTTTGAGCAGCTTGCCGGACGGCAGGCGGGGCAGCTCGGACTCGAAGTCGACCGAGCGGGGACACTGGAAGTGCCCGAGCCGGGCGCGGCAGTAAGCGATCAGCTCAACTTCGAGCTCGGGACCGGCGTGAACGCCGGCGGCAGGCTGCACGATCGCCTTCACTTCCTCACCGAACTCGTCGTTGGGTACCCCGACGACGGCCACGTCGAACACACCGGGATGGCCGGACAGCACGTCTTCGACGGCTTGCGGGTAGATGTTCACGCCGCCGGAGATGATGACGTTGGCCTTGCGGTCGGTGAGGTGCAGGTAGCCGTCGGAGTCGAGATAGCCGACGTCCCCGACGGTCCGCCACCCCTGCGGGCAGTATGAGGCGGAGGTCTTGCCCGGGTCGTTGTGGTACTCGATCTGCGACGCGCCCTCGAAGTAGATCGTACCGACCTCGCCCGCGCCGAGCTCGGCGCCGTCATCGCCGAGAATGTGGACGGGCATCGTGTCAAGCGGCCGGCCCACCGAGCCCTTATGCGCCAGCCAGTCCTCGGGGCCGATCGCCACGTACCCGCCGTCGCTGGCGCCCAGGTACTCCCAGATGATCGGGCCCCACCAGGCCAGCATCTGCTCCTTCGCCCACACCGGGCACGGCGCGGCCGCGTGCACGGCCATCCGCAGGCTCGACAGGTCGTAACGGCTGCGGACCCGCGGGTCGAGACGCAGCATGCGGATGAACATCGTCGGCACGAACTGGGCCAGGGTGACCCGGTAGCGCTCGATGCTCTGCAGCGCGAGTTCGGCGTCGAAGCTCTCCATGATGACCGCTGTCCCGCCGCGCCGCTGCGCGACCATGCTCCACATGATCGGCGCGGCGTGGTAGAGCGGCGCCGGGGACAGGTACACCGTGTCGGGCCCGAACGGGTAGCGCTCGCCGACGACGTGGTCCGCGGCCGTGCCGTGGCCGTATTCCGCGTGGCTGAGCGGATGACGCACCCCCTTCGGCCGGCCCGTCGTACCGGAGGAGTAGATCATCGCCGCGCCCTCGGTCTCGTCCGGCGGCGGCGTCGCCGGCAAGCCGGCCGTGGCGGCGTCGAGCGACTCGAAGCCGCCGGGAAGCTCCGCCATATCCCCGGCGACGTAGCGCGCGACCAGCGGCAGCCCGCGTGCTATCTCCTCGGCGGTGTCGGCCAGCCGGGGCGAGGTGACGAGCACCGTGGACCCGGAGTCCTCGAGAACGTAGCGTGCCTCGTCGGGAGCGAGGTGCCAGTTGATCGTCGTGTAGTACAGCCCGGATCGCTGCGCCGCCCAGCACGCGTCGAAGTACCGCGGGTTGTTCTCCATCAGCACGGCGATCCCGTCGCCGGGCCGAAGGCCGAGCCGGCGCAGCAGGTGGGCCGCGCGAGCCGAGCGCTCGGCCAGCTCGGCGAACGTCACCGCGCTGCCGTCGTGAGCCATCACGACAGCCGGCTTGTCCGGGGTCAACCGCGCCTGCTGGTCAATGGTACGCAGCTCGCTCACGTCCGCTCCTGGTTCCGGGTCGACGGCTTTTCCCGCGGCAGGCCGAGGACTCGCTCGGCCAGGATGTTGCGCATGATCTCGTCGGTCCCGGCCGAGATGCGGATACCGGGCACGGCCAGCACGAACTTGGCCCAGGCGTAGGTGCCCCACTCGCCCGTGTCGGCGACGAGGCGCGGTCCGAGCAGCTCGCTGACCACCCGGCTGACGCGCTGCAGGTTCTGCGTCCACAGCAGCTTGCCGACGGACTGCTCGGGGCCGGGTTGCCCGGTAGCTGCCGCCTCGTGCGCGCGCTGGCTCCCGGCGCGCGCCGCCAGGATGTGCATGGCGGTGTCGCTGACCTGGTCCCGCACGGCCGGGTCGGCCAGGCGCCCCGACCATCGGGCCAGCATGACGAGGCGGTCCAGGACGACGTCGAGGCTGCCGCCGATGTCGGTGGTGGTGCTGCGCTCGTTCATCAGCGTCGTGATCGCCACCTGCCATCCCTCGTTCACCTCCCCGAGCCGGTGGTCGTCGGGGACCCGCACGTCGGTGAGGAACACTTCGTTGAAGCTCGCGCCGCCGGTCATCTGGCGCAGCGGGCGCACCTCCACCCCGGGCGCGTGCATGTCGATCAGGAACGCGGTGATGCCGCGGTGCTTGGGCGCGCGCGGGTCCGTGCGGCAGAGCACCTCCCCGATGTCGCTCAGGTGCGCGTTGGTCGTCCACACCTTCTGACCGCGCAGGACCCAGCCGTCGCCGTCGGGCACGGCACTCGCGCGCAGGGAGGCCAGGTCGGAGCCCGCGTCCGGCTCGCTGAACAGCTGACAGGCGATCACGTCACCGCGGTGCAGCCTGGGCAGGTAGGCGCGCTTGACCTGCTCGGTGCCGTGCGCGAGGATCGTCGGCGCCGTCATGGACAGACCCAGCCGCATCACCGCCAGGTCGGGTACCGCGAACTGCTCGCGCAGCCTGGCGTACGCCTCGTGGTAGGACCGGGGCAGCCCTCGCCCGCCGTAGGCAGTCGGCCCGTCGATCCAGCCGAACCCCGCGTCGTACTCGAGCGCCTTGAACCGCCGGGCCTCGGTGACGAGCCGCGCCTCCTCCTCGGACGACCACTCGGCGAGCAGTTCGGTGCCGTCCGGGCCCTCTCCCCAGGGCCGTGACGTCGCCGCGGGGGCGCGCCCGGCCGCGGTCTCGAGGAAGCGGGTTGCCTGGTCGAGGAACTCGGCCAGCGTTAGTTCGCTCATCGGCCGCGCACTTTGCGTTCGTACTCACCGGCGTTGCGGGGGATCTCCCGCCAGCCGATCCCGGTGTCGAAGCGCGGCTCGCGGGGCAGGCCGAGCACCGCGTCGGCGAGCACGTTGCGCAGCACCGCCGACGTGCCGCCCTCGATGGTGAGCGCCTGGACGCGCAGGTAGCGGGCCGCCGGGTCGCCCTGCATGATGCCGACGCGGACGGGCTGCTCGAGCGCGTAACCGTCCGGGGCGTACAGGGTGCCGGCGACGCCGCGGGCGTCGAGGGCGACTTCCAGCGTGTGCTGCTTCGCCTCGGAACTCAGCAGCTTGACGATGGCCGGGTGTACCGCCCCGCCAGCCGCACCGCGCCGCGCTCGCTCGGCGGTGAGCCGGGCGGCGCGGGACCGGATGACCGCCGCCATCACCCGGTCCGTGAGCACCGGATCGTCCACGCAAGCGCGGGCCCACCACGCGAGTAGGTCCTCGCCCGGATCCGGCTCGTCGCCCTCGGCACCGAAGGCCGCCCGCTCGCCCTCCAGGTTGGACCGCACGACCTGCCACCCGCCGCCCACTTCACCGACCCGGTTCTCGTCGGCGACCGGAACGTCGTCAAGGAATACCTCGTTGAAGTCCGCCTTCCCGTTGAGCATGCGCAGTGGGCGCACCTCGACACCGGGCGCGTGCATATCGACGATGAAGCAGGTCAGCCCGGCGTGCTTGGGCTTGTCCTGGTCCGTGCGGACGACGGCAAGCCCCCACTTCGCGACGTGCGCGAGCGACGTCCAGACCTTCTGTCCGCGCAGCAGCCAGCCCGTGCCGTCGCGGCGGGCGGTGGTCGCGATGCCCGCCACGTCGGAGCCGGCACCCGGCTCGCTCATCAGCTGGCACCAGATGTCTTCGGTGGTGAAGCACGCGCGCAGGTAGCGTCGCCGCTGCTCGTCCGTGCCGTACGCCGCCAGCACCGGGGCGACGTTGCCGTAGCCGATCGGGTTGCGCAGGTTCGCTGGCTCGACGCCCGCGTCGCGCAGCAGCCGGTCCACCATGGCCTGGTGCCCAGGCGGCAGTCCCAGTCCGCCGTGCCCGACCGGGAAGCTGACCCAGGCCAGCCCGGCTTCGAATTGCGCCGCGCGGAACGGGATCCCGCCGTCGACGCCCGGTGACGGCGCCTCGGCGAGCAGGCGCTCCACCCGGGCGGCCAGGACGCCCGGGGCGCCTGGGTCCGCCCCGGTCATCATCGAGGGCGCCGTGCTCATGCCGCGCCCCGGGTCAGGTCGGCCAGGGCGGCCCGGTGCTGCTGCGGGCTCCCGAACAGCAGCTGGCTGCTCTTGGCGCGCTTGAGGTACAGGTGCGCTGAGTGGTCCCAGGTGATGCCGATACCGCCGTGCACCTGGATGTTCGCCGCCGCGACCCGGACGAACGCCTCCGAACAGTACGCCTTTGCCATGTGCGCCGCGGCGCCGAACTGCTGGCCGTCGGGCGCGAGCTCAGCCGCGCAGGCCGCCACGGACCGCGCCGACTCGACGTCGAGCAGCATGTCGGCGCACCGGTGACGCACCGCCTGGAACGAGCCGATGGGACGACCGAATTGCATCCGGTCTCTGGCGTAGTCGACGGCGTCGTCCAGGCAGTGTTGCGCACCGCCCACCTGCTCCCATGCCAGGGCGACCGCGGCGAGGCGCTGGACCTGCGCCAGGATCGCGGCCGCTCCGCCAGCTGGCTCTAGCGGGCGGGCCGGACATCCGTTGAAGACGATCTCGGCCTGCTTGCGCGTCTCGTCGAGTGTCGGGAGCGTCTCGCGCTCGAGACCCGGCGCGCCGGCCTCGACGGCGAAGATGCTCAGGCCTGCCGGCCCGAGCGCGGGCACGAGCAGCAGTCCGGCGATGCAGCCGTCGATGACGTGCGACCGGCGGCCGTGCAGCTCGTATCCGCCGCCGGATGTGCCCACGGCCGTGACCTCGTCGCCGGCGGTCGCCCGCAGAGCCACGGTGGCCACGAGATCGCCGCTGGCGATGGCGGGCAGGTACCGCTGTTTCACATCCTCGTCATCGCTGCCGAGCAACGCCGGCCCGGCGAGCGCCACCGTCGCGAAGTACGGCGCGCAGAGCAGCGTCCGGCCGAACTCCTCGAACACGACGGCCAGCTCTGCCCAGCCGAACCCAGCCCCGCCGTACCCCTCGGGAATGGCTATGCCCTGCAAGCCCAGCTGGCCGGCCATGACCGACCAGACCTCGCGGTCGAAGCCGTGCGGCGAGGCCATGAGGCGCCGCACCTCGGCTTCCGGCGATGTATCCGCGGCGAAGGCGCGGACGGACTGGCGCAGCAGCTCGTGCTCGGCCGGACCGGCTTCCGGCATGGGGGTCCCTTCGCTCGAGTATCGACTAAACTAGTTAAATTAATTATAATCATGGGAGTCGGCCTGCGGGAAGGCGGCGGCATGAGCGTGGTAGAGATCGAGCGCCCGCGCAGGGACGTCGTAGTGCTGCGCCTGAACCGGCCGGAGAAGCTCAACGCCATCGACCGCGAGCTGCTCGACGGTCTGTGGAGCGCGATCGCCGGCATCCGGGAGGACGCCGAGTGCCGCGTGGTCATCCTCACGGGCGCCGGGCGCGGGTTCTGCGCCGGCGCGGACCTGACCCAGCCGGACGAGGCGATCGCGCCCGGCGACGAGCGGCGCGGCCGTCTCGGCCGGGTCTGGGGCATGCAGGAATACCTGACCGGCGTCGCGGTCGCGCTGAACTCGCTGCGCCAGCCGGTCATCGCCGCGGTGAACGGTCCGGCGGTGGGCGGCGGTCTCGGGTTCGCGCTGGCCTGCGACCTGCGCGTCGCCTCCACTGAGGCGCGCTTCGGCGCGCTGTTCATGAAGATCGGGCTGTCCAACTGCGATGTCGCGGTGTCCTATTTCCTGCCCAGGATCGTGGGCGCGGGACGAGCGCTGGAGTTGCTGCTTACCGCGCGCGTGATCGACGCTCCCGAAGCCGAGCGGCTGGGACTGGTCAACCGGGTGGTGCCTCCCGAGCGGCTGCTGCCATCCGCGATCGAGCTGGCCGGGGAGATCGCGGCGAATAGCGAATTCGGCGTGTGGATGACCAAGGAGGGCGTGTGGGCGAACATCGACGCCCCATCGCTTCAGCACGCGGTCCAGCTTGAGTACCGGACCCAGATGGTCGGGGTTTACGGGGACAACATGGCCGAGGCGTTCGCGGCGTTCCGTGAGAAGCGGCCGCCGAGCTGGGAGCCGGTGTGACCGCGGTCCGCCAGCCCGTCGCCGTCGTGACCGGTGCCGCGCGTGGCGGCGGCCGGGGGATCGCACTGGCCCTGGGCGGACACGCCGGCACCGTGGTCCTGGTCGGGCGGAGCACCCGCGAGCATCCCAACCGGCTGCTGCCAGGGACGCTGGAGGAGACGCGCGAGCAGCTGGCATCATCAGGAAGCGACGTCGCGTGCTTTCCCGCCGACCTCGGCAAAGCCGCGGACCGGACGGCGCTGTGCGAGTTCGTCCTGACCACCTGCGGAGGCTGCGACATCCTGGTGAACAACGCGGCCTACAACCCGATCATGCCATTCGCCGGGATGCCGGCGCGGCGGTGGGAGGTCGTGCTCGAGGTCAACCTGAACGCCGCTGTCGCGCTGACGCGGGCGCTGCTGCCTGCCATGGTCGCCCGCAGCGGCGGCCACGTCGTCAACATCGGCTCGGCCGCGGCGGTGGCCGACTTCGGCGAGCAGCTGGCCTACGCGGTCTCGAAGGCGGCACTCGAACGCTTCACCACCGGGCTCGCGACGGAGCTGTACGCGACCGGTGTCCGGGTGAACTGTGTCCGCGTCGACGAGGCGCTGCGCACCGAGGCGCTGGCCGCCCTGATCGGCGATCCGGAGCCGGGCAGCCGCGGCGTCACGCCCGTCGAGCTCGGCGCGGCCGTGCGGTGGATCGTACGGCAGCCGGCATCGTTCACCGGGCACGTGCTCACGTTCCAGCGGCTGCGCGAGCTCGGCGCGCTGCCCGTCCACGACACCGGAGGTGTCCGATGAACAATGACCAGATCGCCGCGTGCGTTCGGATCACCGTCAAGCCGGAACTGTCGGATGACCTGCTCGACCTGCTGAACCGGATGGCCGAGCTCGCGGCGCGAGACGAGGGGACGGAGATCTGGGCGGTGCACCGCGGCCGGAAGGGGAGCGGGGAGTTCTTCCTGTACGAGCTTTTCCGGGACGGGCCGGCCTTCGAGCTGCACCAGCGCAACGAGGCGCTGAACACCCTCGGCCGCCAGCTCACCGAGCTGGCCGACGATCTCGTGGTGACATCCGGCCGGCTCGTGGGCGGTCTTCGTCCCGTGCCGATGGCGTCGGGCACTGGCCCGCGCCGTGACTTACGGCCGCGTCGCGGTCATGCTCACGCTACCGTTCGGCTGTATGTCGTCTTGTTACCGGTTGGTATTGCTGGGTCGCCGAGTCACCTATATAGTTGTATCATCTATATGATAGGAGCGTCACGTGGACTTCGGCCTCTCCGACGAGCACGCCGCGCTGGCCGCGACGGCGCGGGCGTTCGTGGACCGGCACTGCCCGCCCGCGCTGGCCAAGGAGTGGGACGAGACCGGGTTCTTTCCCGAGCACCTGATCAAGGCGATGGCAGAGATGGGCTGGTTCGCGCTGGCCTTCCCCGGTGAGCAGGACGGTGACGGCGAGGGCGGGCCGGCAGAGCTGGCGATCATCGCCGAGCAGCTGGGCCGGTCCAGCCTGGACGTGGCGATGTGCTTCATCGGCACGCTGATCCCGGCGCTGACCATCTACCAGTGGGGCAGCCGGGCCCAGCGGGCCGCGGTGGCGGCGGCGGCCGAGACCGGGACCGGCCGGTACGCGGTGGCGCTGTCGGAGCCGGACACCGGCTCGGATGCCGCCGCGCTGCGCTGCGCCGCCACCGACATGGGCGATCACTACGTGCTGAACGGGCGCAAGATGTGGTGCACCGGGGCGGGGCTGCCGCGCACCACGATCATGATGTTCGTCCGCACCGGCAAGGGAGCGCGCAAGCATAACGGGATCAGCCTGCTGCTGGTCGACCCGGACTCCCCCGGGGTGGGGCTGCGGCAGGTGCCGACCCTGGCAAGGCACATCCTGGGCACCTACGAGGTGACCCTGGACGGCGTCACGGTGCCCAAGGACGCGCTGGTCGGGGAAGCTGGCGACGGGTGGAAGGTGATGCTGTCGTCCCTGGAGCTGGAGCGGGTGCTGATGAGCGGCGGGTACGTCGGCGCCGCGCAGGCCACACTGGATGAGGCGCTGGAGTACTCCAAGCAGCGGACCGCGTTCGGCCGCCCGGTGGGCACCTTCCAGGCCCTCGCGCACGCGATGGCCGACCTGCAGACCGACATCGACGCCGCCCGGCTGCTGGCCCACCGCGCCGCCTGGCTGCTCGCCGAAGGCAGGCCCGTCAGCAGGGAAGGCGCGATGGCCAAGCTGAAAGGATCGGAAACCTACGTCGCCGCCGCCCGCCTGGGCATGCAGATCTTGGCCGGGCACGGCTTTTCCACCGACACCGTCATGAGCTACCGGTGGCGCGAGGCCATCGTCGCCCCCATCTCCGGCGGCACCAGCCAGATCCAGCGCAACGCGATCGCCCGCACCATGGGCCTGCGAACCTACTAACGAGCGCAGCCACTAAGGAGCACCATGCCCGACACCGTCATTTGCACACCGGTCCGCACCGCGGTGGGCCGCTACGGCGGTGTGTTCAAAGACGTCCCGGCGGCTTCCCTCGGCGCTGCCGTGATCTCTGCGGTTGTCAAGCGCACCGGCGTCGATCCCGAGCTGATCGACGACGTCATCTTCGGGCAGTGTTACCCCAACGGTGAGGCGCCCGCCCTGGGCCGCGTCGCCGCGCTCGACGCGGGCCTGCCGGTCGAGGTTCCTGGCGTCCAGCTGGACCGCCGGTGCGGCTCCGGCCTGCAAGCGGTCATCTGGGCCGTCATGCAGGTCCAGACCGGGACCAGCGACGTGGTGCTGGCCGGCGGGGCGGAGAGCATGAGCCAGGTCGAGTTCTACTCACCGTCGGTCCGCTGGGGGCCGGGCGGCGAGCAGATCGTCTTCCACGACCGCCTCGGCCGGGCCCGCGTCACCGCGGGCGGCATCCACCACCCAGTGCCGGGC
>DATBBI010000073.1:0-5374 GCA_036271115.1 Trebonia sp. | reverse complement strand
GCCGCCGTACCGGTCGTAGACGGTCTCGCCGCGCCCGAAGTCCTGGTCCGCCCCCTCCGCGCACGCCTTGTTCCACCCGGCGACCGTCCGCTCCAGGCCCTCGGGGTCCACGCCGATCAGGGCGGCGAGCGCGCCGGGGGTCTCGGCTCGCGGCAGCCACGCGGGGACCGCGCCTGAGCTGAAGCCGGGCAGCGAGTACCGGCGGGTGAACTCCTCGTCGAAGATGAGGAAGGCGGGGTCGTTCTGGCAGCCGCCGCCGTCGGCGCGGTGCATGGCCTTGCCGACCTCGTTATACGGGCTCGCCTCGTCGACGAACCGGCGGCCGGCGGCGTTGACCATGATCTGCCTGGGCACCGCCCGTTCCCTGATCAGCGAGCGGGGATATGGCCTGCCGTCGACCTCCTCGCCTGGCACGGCCATCATCGGCATCCACCAGCCCTCGCCGAGGTTGTCGGTCGCCGCGCCGAGGGCGCGGGCGATGCGCAGCGCGTCGCCGGTGTTGCCCGGCGAGGCGGCGGTGTTGCCCGGGAAGGAGGCCCGCCGCGCGGCGGGGTGCCAGGCGCGCCGCAGGTCCTCGTCCCAGTCGAAGCCGCCGGTCGCCAGGATGACCGCGGCCGCGAGCATCGGTGTGGTCGTGCCGCCACGGTCGACCACCGCGCCGGTGACGGCGCCATCCGGTCCAGTGGTCACCCCGGTGAGCCTCGCGCCGGTCTCGATCCGGCCGCCCGCCTTGAGCACGCCATCGGCGAGCGCGGCGGCCAGCGCGACGCCGTTGGCGCGCAGCCCGGCGGCCTCCCGCTGCCGCAGCAGCTTCCAGTCGAACCGGCACGGGAAGCGCCAGCCCTCCCATTCGGCCTGGGTCATCGGCAGGTAGCCAGGAGGCACTCGCACCTGGCGAGCCTGCGGGGCCATCGCCGACAGATCGGCCAGCTCCATGTCGAGACAGCGGCCGCCCGCAGTCGCCCCCGGACGTTCTGGATGATAATCCGGGTAAGCCGGGCAGGCGGCGAACCGATGCGGAGACCTCTCCTCGACGAACCGGGCCATCGCGGGGGCGTTTGCGAGGAAGGCCTCGGTCAGGTGCGCGTACCTGGCGGGGAACAGGCCGCCGAGGTAGGCGCGGGCGGCCTCGGCCGAGTCGCCGGCGTTCTCCGGGCAGTGGTTGGCCGGTACCCAGACCCGGCCACCGCCGAGCGCGGTGGTCCCGCCGAGCAGGTCCGACCGCTCGAGCACCAGCACGTCCGCGCCGGCCGCCGCGGCGGCGAGCGCCGCGACGAGGCCGCTCGCCCCGCTTCCCGCGACGATGACCTGGCCAGTCGTCATGACAGCTCCCATGCCCACTCCCGTCCCTGAGTCGTCACACTGTTGCCTTTTGAACACTGTGGCGTCTTGACGAGGGCATCAGCGTCCCATATCGTCGCACAGCAGGCAACGCCTTGCGTAATCCGCAACAGCGGAGGCTGACGTGAGCGACGGGAACGGCGCGGAGCTGATCGCGGACTACCTCGTTCAGGCCCGGGTGCCTTACGTGGTGACGCTCTGCGGGCACGCGAACCTCGGCATGCTCGACGCGCTGGCGGCCAGGCAGGACGAGATCACGACGATCTCGGTGCACCACGAGGCGGCCGCCGGGTTCATCGCCGACGCGTATTACCGGGTGCGCCGCTCGCCGCTGGCCACGCTCACGTCGTGCGGCCCCGGCTCCGCGCAGCTGCTCGTCGCGCTGGGCGCGGCGCTGATGGACTCCTCGGCGCTGCTCGCCATCACCGGCGATGTGCCCGCGACCCAGTTCGGCCGGCTGCCGTTCCAGGAGCTCGGCAGGCACTACCAGGCGGACTTCCCCGGCGCGGCCCGGCCGTACGTGAAACGGTCCTTCCAGGCCACCAGGACCGACCAGCTGCCCGTGATGCTGCCGCAGGCGTTCAGCGCGATGCTGTCCGGGCGGCCGGGGCCGGTCAACCTCGACGTGCCGCTCAACGTGTTCGCTGAGCCCGCGCCGTCCGGCGTCTCGCCGGCTCTTGCTGGTCCCCTGCCGCGGTCCGCCGCGGCGCCCGCGGACGTGGCGACGGCGCTGGACCTGCTGCTGCGCGCGGAGCGCCCGGTGATCGTGGTGGGCCAGGGGGCCGCGGACGGAACTCTGCCCCCTGGCGACCCAGGCAGCCCGGGCGACCTCGCCGCTGACGTGGCCGCCTTCGCGGCCGACGCCGGCATCCCGGTGCTCAGCTCCCCCGCCGGCAAGGACCTCGGTACCGGCGAGCTGTACCTCGGCGCCGCCGGCCGCAATGGCACGCTGCAGGCCAACAGGGCCGCCAGGCACGCCGACGTGATCCTCGCGCTCGGCACCCGGTTTGACGACCGGTCGACCAGCTCCTGGCTGCCCGGCTACACGTACGCGATCCCGCCGGCCCGGCTGATCCACGTGCACGGCGACCCGGAGGAGATCGGCAGGAACTACCCGGTGACGCTCGGGATCAGCGCCCACGTCGCCACCGTGGTCGGGCAGTTGCGGCGGGAGCTGCTCTCCCGTCGGCCGACTGGGGACGCTCTGGCGTTGCCAGGCACGCCAGGGCGGGCCCGCTGGAGGTCGTCGGTGCGGGAGTGGGGCGAGGAATGGGAGCGGCACGTCGCGCCGGCCCGCGCCGGGGACACCGTGCCGCTGCATCCGGCCCGGGTGCTCGCCGAACTGCGCGCGGCCCTGCCCGCCGACGGCATCCTGGTGTCCGACGTGGGCGCGCATCACAACTGGATCGTCCAGGAGTGGCGGCCCGGCGGACCGGGCACGCTACTGCAGAGCTGGGGATTCGCGGCGATGGGGTTCGGCGTCGCCGGGGTGCTCGGCGCGCGGCTCGCGACGCCGTCCCGCGCGGTCGCGGCGGTGGTCGGCGATGGCGGGTTCCTGATGCTGCCCAGCGCGGTTGCCACGGCGGTACAGTACGGGCTGCCTGCCATCTGGCTGGTGTGGAACAACGGAGGGTTCATCTCGATCAGGGACCAGCAGCGCGGCTACTTCGGGCAGGAGCTCGCCACGTCGTTCCGCTACGCGGCGTCCGGGGCGCCGTACCGCTGCGACTTCGCGGCCATGGCCAGGGCGATGGGCGCCGACGGCATGCGCGCCGAGACGGCCGCGGATCTCGGCGCGGCGCTAAAGGCCGCGCTGGATTCCGGCCATCCGACGGTCATCGACGTCCCTGTCGACGCGGAGGTCCCGCAGCCGGCCGTGGCCACCTGGGACCTGCCGCCGCTCTCGTATCCCGAGCCGGGCTTCGGCTGGCCAGACCCGTGAGCGCGCCGCTCCCGCCGGACGCGGCGCCCTGGGATGTCGTCGTGATCGGCGGCGGCAACGCCGGGCTGGTGGCGGCGATCACCGCGCGGGAAAAGGCGTCCCGGGTGCTGTTGCTCGAGCGAGCGCCGGCCGAGCTGCGCGGCGGCAACACCCGGCACACCAGGAACGTGCGCTGTGTGCACGACTCCGGCGACCAGTACACGCCGGGGGCGTACCCCTACGACGAGCTGTGGCAGGACCTGTGCGCGGTGGGCGACGGCCCGGCCGACGAGGAGCTGGCCTCGTTCACCGTGCGGGAGTCCGCATCGGTGCCTGGCTGGATGACCGCGCGCGGGATCCGCTGGCAGCCGCCGCTGACCGGGACCCTGCACCTGGGGCGGACCAACCGGTTCTTCCTCGGCGGCGGCAAGGCGCTGGTGAACAGCTACCACCGGACGGCCGCCGCCGCGGGCGTCACGGTCTGGTACGACCGCACCGCCGAGGGGCTCGAGTTCACCGGGAACCGGTGCACGGCCGTGCTGGTCGCGGACAGGGACTCTGGGGACTCCGAGGAGCCGGAGCGGATCGCGGCGCGCGCGGTCGTCTGCGCCAGCGGCGGCTTCGAGGCCAACATCGGCTGGCTGCGCCGGTACTGGGGATCGGCGGCCGACAACTTCCTCATCCGCGGCCCGGCGACCAACGACGGCCGGATGCTCGCGGCGCTGTACGCGCTCGGCGCCGCCCCAGCGGGCCAGGAGCGGGGCTTCCATTCGGTCGCCATCGACGCGCGGTCGCCGCGCTTCGACGGGGGCATCGCCACCCGGCTTGACTGCATCCCATTCTCCGTCGTGGTGAACTCCCGCGGTGAGCGCTTCTACGACGAGGGCGAGGAACTGTGGCCCAAGCGGTACGCGATCTGGGGGCGGAACATCGCCGGCCAGCCCGGCCAGATCGCCTACTCGATCTGGGACGCGAAGGTGAACCACCTGTTCCTGCCGCCGATGTACGGCCCGGCGCGAGCCGGCAGCGTCGCCGGGGTGGCGGCCGAACTCGGCCTCGACCAGGACGCGATCGCCGCCACGGTCGCGACGTACAACAAGGCGGTCGTCGCGGGCAGCTTCGACCCGTCCCGGCTCGACGGCTGCCGGACGGACGGCCTGACGCCGCCGAAGAGCAACTGGGCGCAGCCCGTCGACACGCCGCCGTTCTACGGCATCGCCATGCGGCCGGGCATCACATTCACGTACCTGGGAGTGCGGGTCACCGCTGACGCGCGGGTGCGGACGGTGGAGGGCGGCGCGTTCCGCAACGTGTTCGCCGCCGGGGAGATGATGTCGGGAAACATCCTGTCGTCGGGCTATCTGGGCGGTTTCGGCCTGACGATCGGGACCGTCTGGGGCCGGACCGCCGGGGCGGCCGCCGCGCGAGAGGCTGTCGAGCCGTGAGTGACATGGGCGCGAACGATGAGCCCTTCGCGGTGCCCTTCGCAGTGCCCTTCGTAGAGGCGGACCGCCAGCTGACGATCTGCAACGCGTGCCGCTACTGCGAGGGGTACTGCGCGGTGTTCCCCGCCCTCGAGTGGCAGGCGGACCTGACGGCCGGCGACATCACGCACCTCGCCGACCTCTGTCACGACTGCCGCGACTGCTACACGGCCTGCATGTACGCGCCGCCGCACGAGTTCGCCCTCAACCTGCCCGCCGCCCTGTCGGCCGTCCGCCACCACACCTCCGACGAATACCTGCCCCGCCTCAGGTGGCCAGCGGGCCGCCGCGGCGCGATGCTCGCCGCGGCGCTGGCGGCGGTCCTGCTCCTCGCGGTGCTCGGCGTGATCGTGGGAGGGGCCGGCGCGCCCGCCGGATCTCCGTACCGGGTCATCGCCTACCCCGCGCTGCTGGTCGCGTTCGGGCTGCCCGCCGCCTGGAGCGTCATCGTCATGGCATGGTCCGCCGCGCGCTACTGGCGGGCCACGAACGGGCCGGGCTGGGGCGGCCTGGCCAGCCCTGCTGTCCTGACACGGGCGCTGCGGCAGGCCGCCACGCTGCGCAACCTGCGCGGCGGCGGCGCCGACTGCTCCTACCCCGGCGACGAGCCGTCCGGCGCGCGGCGCCG
>DATBBI010000072.1:0-3770 GCA_036271115.1 Trebonia sp. | reverse complement strand
GTTATCGGCCGTACGGCACGCGGCGATGGCCCGCTGAACGTCTGCCGCATGAGCGCGGATCAAGGGGCTGCGGGCATGCCGCCAAATGTAGTCCGCAGCCGTCTCGGTCTTCACCCACGGCGCCTTGGACATATTCATCGTGATCACCATCCCCACAGGCGGGTCCGCTTCCTACTGGTGCCGCCGGCGCGGCCGGTGGCGCGGGGTGGGAAACCAGCCAGGAGACGTAGCCCGCCCACCTCCTTCGCCGCACGGTGCTCACCTGCCCAGCCAGCCGCTCATCCAAGGCGCCCATACCACCAGAATGGGGGAAGCGGTGATTCCCCGGCCGGCGCAAACTGACCGCAAGGCACGGGAGGTTCCGTGACCAAGCAGGTCACGCCGGCGCCGTCGGCGACCGGCCAGCCGCGACGAGAGTTCCTCATGGCTCATCAGCGTGAAATTGAGCGCAAGTTCAGTGCCGACCCTGGCGTGCCCCTGCCTGATCTGCCGGGTGTTGGCCGCGTCGTGACCGTCACTGATCCCGTCAAGGCTGACCTGGAGGCAACCTACTTCGATACCGCCGACCTGCGGCTTGCGGCGCACGGCATCACGCTACGCCGCCGTACGGGCGGCGAGGACCCGGGCTGGCACCTGAAGCTTCCCGCCGGTGCGGACGAGCGCACAGAGATCCGGCGGCCCCTGGGCGGGGCGCCCCGGACCGTCCCCAGGGAGTTGATGCGGGAGATCCTCGCTGTCGTCCGCGACCGGGAGCTCGTCCCGGTCGCGACGGTGCGGACCACGCGCCTTGTGCGCCGCCTCCTCGATGCCGGGGGCAACGACCTGGCGGTCGTCGCCGACGACACTGTCCACGCCGAACGACTCGCCGGAGGACCGGCCGAGCCGTCCACCTGGCGTGAAGTCGAGGTCGAGCTGACCGGCGGGGACCGGGCGCTGCTTGACGCGGTGAGCGCTCGCCTGGAGGCGGCAGGGCTGAGCCGCTCAGCGGCCGCGTCGAAGCTGCAACGCGTGCTCGGGGACCTCGCCTCCCCGCGTCAGGCCGGGCGGCCCGCCCTGAGTCGGTGCTCTCGTGCCGGCGACGCCGTCTTGGCGTATTGGCGCGACCAGGTCGAAGCACTGGTGTCGTGGGACCGGGGGGTGCGCGGCGATGTGCCGGATGCGGTTCACCAGATGCGGGTTGCGACTCGGCGCCTGCGTAGCACGCTCGCGACATACCGTCCGCTGCTTGACCGCCAGCGCACTGACCCCGTCCGCGACGAGCTGAAATGGCTGGGGTCGATGCTCGGCAACGCCCGGGACGCGGAGGTGCTGCACGTCCGCCTGCGCGACCTGGCCGCGGCACAATCGCCTGAACTCATTCTCGGTCCGGTGCTGCGCCGCATCGATCTGGAGATGGATGAGCGGCACCGCGCCGCGTGCAATTGCCTCGTCGAAGCCCTGGGCGGCAAGCGCTACTTCCGCTTGCTCGACGCGCTCGACGATCTCGCCGCCGACCCGCCGTTCGCCCCACGCGCGCGGCAGCGAGGGAACCGCGTGCTGCCGCGTCTCGTCGCCCGCGCCTGCCGGCGTCTCGACCGCACCGCGAAGGCGGCCGGCGGCGCCACCACCCCCGAGGATCGCGACCACCTGCTGCATGAGGTCCGCAAGGCCGCGAAGAACGCGCGCTACGCCGCCGAGTCAGTCGCGCCAGTGTGCGGCAGGCCAGCAGCCCGGCTGGCGAAGAGGATGCAGGCCGTGCAGGACGTGCTCGGCGAGAACCAGGACAGCGTCGCGGCCCGCCAGGTGCTGCGCGAGATCGGCGTGGTGGCGCACCAGGCCGGAGAGAACGCCTTTACCTTCGGGCTGTTGTACGGGCTGGAACGCTCGCGTGGTGAGGCGGCACAGCGCGCCTACCAGCCAGCGCTGCGTGCGGCATCGCGGAAAGGCGTGCGCCGCTGGATGCAGTGACCGGCGACCGTTTCCCTACAGCCAGCGTCCTGACTCGGCCCTGGCGCAGGTCGTCACGCGCTGGATAGCTTCCGCTGCGGCAGGGCTTGCTGAGCAACTGGATGCCTCACGGGCGGCCTGCATCTGCCGTCCGGCATCACCCGGTCGATCCACGCGTCGATCGGTGTATCACCCTTTCCTGCTTGCCCGCTCGCCCGGCTCGGCTCCGCCGCTGCTGGCGCCCGGACAATGAGGTGTCCGTTCAGATAATCAGCCCTGTTTGATAAGAGCACGGATCACGTCCACGGCCAGGTGTACGGCGATCACCGACAGCAGCAGGCCGGCGATGCGGGTCACCAGCCGCGGCAGTCCCCATCATCCACCGCGCGCGGCCGCAGTTCTGTTATGACCGTTCTCCCGGTACCGCTCAGGCCGTCCCGGCCTGCTGTCGGTGATGTGCTGCGGGCGGGTCCATCCACCCAGTGAGATCAGCGGCGATCGGTGGGCAGGGCACCGGTGCTAGCGGGCCGGGTGGTGATCGTCACATCCCACCGTAGAACCGGGCGAGGCCGGGCTTCGCGGAGGGGACGAGGAGCAGCCGGGGCTCAACCTCGTGCTCATGCTCCACCCCGTCTACCGTCATCCGCACCCGGACGCGGGTCGCAGCTTGATCATTCACGCTGGCCAGCGTAGGCACCAACGGGCGGCGCCACATCCCCTGAACTGACTGCCGGCCGGTACGCGGCTACGCACGGTCCCACCCGGCCCGTTGCGTACCATCGGGCGGCCCGGCATGGCCCAGATCTAGCCGGTCTGACGATGCCCCGCGCGGATCGTGCGGGGAGTCTCGGGTTATCAGGCAGCTGGCCCAGCCGCCGCGGCATGGCTGCCAGCGGGCCGGAGGAGGACCGAGCCATGACCATCACAGCACCGGGCAGCGCCGAGCCAGCCCAGCTGAGCGACCGCGAACTGCAGGCGCGGATCACCGGCCCGGACGCCCGGTGCGTGGCCTCGGCGGGCGATCCCGACGAATGGTTCCCGGTCACCTCCCAGCCGACGAAGGCGCGCGCGCAGTCATCACATGCGCTGGCCCTGTGCGCGGCCTGCGCCGTACGGGCCGAATGCCTGGAGCTGGCCCTGCGGTGCTGGGGGGACGCCGGCCAGCACGGCATCTGGGGCGGAACGCTTGAATCCCAGCGCCGGGGAATGCGCCAGCAGTGGCTTTCCGGCCTCAGCGTCACCGAACTGCTGGGACGGAGGTCCTGACAATGGCTACGACAACTGAGATCGAACCCGGGGTGGTGCGGAGCCTGATCCCGGCGAGAGTCGACCGGCTCCCCTGGTCGCGGTTCCACACGCGGCTGGTCATGGCGCTCGGGGTCGCATGGGTGCTCGACGGGCTGGAGATCACCGTGGCCAGCTCGGTCGCCGGGGCCCTGGCCCAGCCGAACACGCTGAACATGTCCTCGACGGCGGTCGGCGCCATCGCCACCGTCTACCTGGTCGGCGAGGTCGTCGGGGCGCTGCTCTTCGGCCGCCTGTCCGACCGGCTCGGGCGGCGGAATCTGTTCATGGTGACGCTGGGGGTCTACCTGATCGGCAGCGGCCTCACCGCGCTGACCCTCGGAAACGGGACCGGATGGGTCATCTACCTGTACGCGACCCGGTTCATCGCGGGCACGGGCATCGGGGGCGAGTACGCGGCGATCAACTCGGCGATCGATGAGATGATCCCGGCCCGGTACCGGGGCCGCGTCGACGTCGCCGTCAACGGGACGTACTGGGCCGGCGCCATCCTCGGGACGCTCGGGGCGCTGCTGTTCCTGCACGTGCTGGCGCCCAGC
>DATBBI010000071.1:0-4285 GCA_036271115.1 Trebonia sp. | reverse complement strand
AGCATCCGCTGATCGACTTCCGCCGCGGGGCAGAGGTCTGCGGGCTGGAGGGTACCGCCAGCCCGCTCACCGCGACCCCGGTCCGAGCGCGCACCCTCGTCGCCGAGGAGCCGCGAACCTTCACCGGCACGGTCGTGCTGGGCTGTGACGGCGCCAACAGCATGATCCGGGAGCTGGCCGGGATTCCCATGGAGGACCTGGGGTTCACCGAGCGGTGGCTGGTGGTCGACATCCGCGTGGCGGGCGGCCTGGACACCTGGGACGGCGTGGAGCAGGTCTGCGACCCCGCCCGGGCCGCCACCTTCATGCAGGTCACCGGCGACCGGTACCGCTGGGAGTTCCGGCTGCTCGACGGCGAGGACGAAGCCTCCCTCATCACCCCGGCTGCCCTCGGCGCGCTGCTGCGGCCCTGGACCGGCCGCGGCGACGTGGCCGGCCTGGAGATCATCCGCAGCACCGGCTACACCTTCCGCGCGCGGCTGGCGACTTGCTTCCAGGCCGGGCGGGTGTTCCTGCTCGGCGACGCCGCGCACCTCACCCCGCCCTTCATCGGCCAGGGCCTGGCCGCCGGGCTGCGCGACGCCGACAACCTCACCTGGAAACTCGCGCACGTGCTCACCGGGAGAGCTGACGCGGACCTGCTTGCCAGCTACGACACCGAACGCCGCCCGCACGCCAGGGCCATGGTAAAGAAAGCCGTCCGGGTCGGCTGGGCGATGACTGGCGGCCAGGACCGGGCCGCCGCCGTCCGCCGGATCGCCCTGGCCGCCGCCGTCCGCAGCAGGCACGTCCGAGAGGCCATGGCCTCCACGGCGACACCGCGGCTGAAGGCCGGCGCCCTGCAGCCCGCCCCGCGCCTGCGGCCCTCCGGCATCCCCGCCGCGCTGCGCCCGGGCGGCCTGATCTCCAACCCGCTGGTGCAAGGCGGCGACGGCACACCGGTCCGCTTGGACGCAATCCTGGACGGGCGGACGGCGGTGCTGACCGCACGACGTCCCGAGTCCGGACTGGTGGAGTTCTGCCGTCGGCATGGCCTCGTCCTCGTGCGGATCAGCGCATCAGGCACCGGCGCACCAGCGGACCCAGACGCTGACTGGGCCGACGTCCACCTCGCCGCCGGTCAGGCCACCGGCCTGCGGGCCCTGACGGCCCGCCCCGCGCTGACCGTCATCGTCCGCCCGGACCGCGTGATCGCCGCGGCCGGGACCCGCTACCGGCCGCCGCGCCAGCCCTGGCACATCCCGGCCACCGCCGCGCGCGGGCACGCGGCTACTCACCCACCAGCTAACGCCGGCCCCGCCGGGCCGCTACCGACCGCGCTTTAGGAGCATCCCATGTTCGTCACCATCTCGCTGCTGCTGGCCGCGGCCTGCCTCCTCCCGGCGGCAGGGAAGCTGCTCGGCCACCCCAGGATGCGGCAGTCCGCCGAGCACTTCGGCATCCTCTGGCCCCGTTACCGGCTCATCGGAGTCGCCGAACTAGCCGCCGCCGCGGGCATCCTGGCCGGCCTGCGGTGGCACCCCCTCGGAGTCGCCGCCGCGGCCGGGATGACCCTGCTGCTCATCGGCGCCCTGATCACCCACCGGCGCGCCGGGGACAGCGGCAAGGAGATGACACCGGCCCTGATCGACCTCGCCATCACCATCGCCTACCTGGCTATCGCTCTCACCAGCTAGCGGAGAAGCTAATGAACGCTCAGCCACCACCCGCCACCGCGCCGCCAGGATCCGCCGATACCGCCGACCAGGGACTTTCAACTCTAGAGCTGGCAGCTTCTGCCTTCTCATCGTGGACCCGTACCAGCAGCCTTTCGCTCACGGAAAGGATTTAGGCACATGGGCAAGACCAAGGACGTCCGCGCAGCCGTCGAGGCCGAGCTCGGCTTCGACCCCCTGGTCGACTCCGGCGACATCGAGGTCATGAACATGCAGGGAGACGTGACGCTCGCAGGCACGGTGCCGAGCTACCCGCAGTACCTGGAGGCGGCCGCCGCCGCGCGCCGGGTCGACGGGGTGAGCGGCGTGCACAACAACCTGATGGTAGTGATCCCGGACAGCGTCTACCGCGACGACATACAGCTGACCACCGCGGCGAACAACGCGCTCACCCAGAACGTCACCGTGCCGGACGGGGTAGAGGCGACCGCGCTCGACGGCGACATCACCCTGACGGGGACCGTGTCCTACATCTCGCAGCGCGCTGCCGCCGAGGCGGCCGTCGCCGGCCTGGCCGGCGTCCGCAACGTCAGGAACGACATCGACGTCAGCTACGTCATCGACCCGGTCGACGTCGACGTGAACGTCCAGCAGGCGCTTCACCGGTCCGCGCTGGTCCCTGACGACAGCGACGTGACGTCGGACACTAAGGACGGCATCATCACGCTCACCGGCCATGTGCGCACCTGGGCCGAACACGACGCGGTGGTCGGCGCCGCCTGGATGGCCCTGGGCGCCGTCGAGATCCGCGACGAACTTCAGGTGACCGACTGACCCGCATCATGCAAACCGGCGTTCTCAAACGGCGGGCGCCCGACCGCGGGAACAGCACCGTGCGCACCAGTTCGCCCCAGCGATGCATGAGTCCAGGCGGTTGCCCAAGCTGATGTGCTGGGACCCGGCCGACGCTCGGGCCAGGGCGCGACCGATGAGATGGCTGTTGCCACCGACCCGTCCGAGCGGGCTCCTGCTGACTAGCTGAACGGGGGATGCGGCCCGGCCGCCGGTCCCGGCAGCATTTCCTGGTGAGGACGGAAGACACCGGCTAATGGAGGCGATGACCCTCGGTACCGCCGCGACCGCCCTTCCGGCGGCCGCCTCATGAGCCTGACGCTTCGCCGCCGCCTGCAGGCCGCCCAGATCAGCGCCGCGGCACGGACGATCACCCAGCACACGCCGGTCACCCTGACCCTGGCGCGGCACCGGGCCCAGCCGGCAGCCGCGACCATCGTCCGGCTGACCGCCTGCGCGATCTTTGCCTACCTGATCGCCTTGCCGGTGCCCGAGACCTCGCCTCCTGTGCTGGCGCCGCTGACGGCGCTGCTCGTCCTCCAAGTCAGCATCTACCAGACGCTGTTCAGCGCGCTGCGCAGAGTCGCCGCCGTGCTGGCAGGCGTCCTGATAGCGCTCGGGCTGTCCAGATGGGTCGGGTTCACGTGGTGGAGTCTCGGGCTCACGGTCGCGCTCGGGCTCGCCGTGGGATACGCGCTGCGGCTGCGCGAGACCGTCCTCGAGGTCCCGATCAGCGCGATGCTCATCCTGTCGGTCGGCAGCAGGGCAGCGGCGACCAGCAGGATAACCGAGACATTGATCGGCACGGCCGCGGGGCTGATCGCCGGGTTCGTCCTCACGGCGCCGCAGGTAGAGCCGGCCCAGGAAGCGGTCGCGGACCTCGGCCGCACGATGGCCGACCTGCTGGACAGGATGGCAGCCGGGCTCGACGACGGATCCGTTAACGACTCGGCGCGCGCCTGGCTCGAGCAGGCGCGTGCGCTCGGCGGCGAGATCAGGCGGGTGGACGAGGCGCTCCAGCAGGCCGAGGAGAGCACCAAGCTCAACCCGCGCAGCATGCGGTTGCCGTACAGCACGATCACGCTGCGCCAGAGCCTGGAAACCCTCGAGCGCTCGGCGATCACGGTTCGCATCCTCGCCCGGTCGCTAACCGATGCCACCCGGCTCGCCGACGACGACAACCCCCTCGACGACCCGGACGTGCGCCGCGGGGTCGCCGACACACTGCGGGAGCTGTCCGCCGCCGTGCGGACCTACAGCAGCCTCGCGACCGAGTTGGACCCGCACGGTCATGACGTGCTGAAATCTGAGCTAGAGCGTCACCTGGCCGCGGCCCGCGACCAGCAAGACCGGCTCAGCGGACTGCTGGCGATTCCCCTGGCGGCGCGCCCGGCCGGATGGCCGTTGCGGGGGGAGCTGATCAGCCATCTCGACCGGCTCAGGTCCGAACTTGACGCGGGCACGCCGGGTGGCGGCGCCCGACGGCGGCGTAACCGTTCCCGCCGCTCGCCGCGGCTGAGCCGGCAGCGCGTGCCGCCCGCGCTGCGCCGGCTCATGAGGTGACCCCCACGCTGGGCGAAGTTCCGCCTGGCCGTCACCGCGCGATCGCTGTCTCCACCCATGTGCGCAGGTCGGCAGCGGGCGCGGCGCCTGCCCGGCGGGCCGCCACCTGCCCATTGCGGAGGACCATGAGCGTCGGGATGGCCTGCACGCCGAAGCGCCGCTGGATCTTGGGCGATTCGTCCACATTGACCTTCACCAGCTTGACCCGGCCACTC
>DATBBI010000070.1:0-6190 GCA_036271115.1 Trebonia sp. | reverse complement strand
GTGCGGGGGCTGGGGGTGCCGGCCGGTGCCGACACGGCCGTGGAGAGCCGCCACCTGCTGCAGCGGATGGTCGACTACATGCTCGGGCAAGGCGTCCGCCAGTTCCTCGACCTCGGCTCGGGCCTGCCGAACATGGCCAGCTCCCACCAGATCGCCCACCGGGCGGCGCCGGAGGCGCGCATCGCCTACGTCGACAACGATCCGGTGGTGTCGTCCCACGCCGCGGCGCTGATGGCCGGTCCCGGCGTCGTCACGCTCCAAGCGGACCTGCGCGAGCCGGAGCAGGTCCTCAGCGACCCTCAGGTCCGCGGCCTGCTCGACTTCGGGCAGCCCGTCGGGATCATCTTCATGTGCGTCCTGCACTGCCTGTGGGACAGCGAAGACCCGTGGCATGTCGTCCGGCAGTTCCGGGACGCGGTGGTGCCGGGCAGCTACCTGGCCCTGACCCACATGACCGGCGAAGCCCATCCGGAAGCGGCGGAAGGACTGTTCCGGATTTCCCAGGACCTGCACTGGAACACGCCGCTCATCTCCCGCAGCCGCACCGACATCGCGCGGTTCTTCGACGGGTTCACGCTGGTGGAGCCCGGCCTGGTGCGCCCCGCGCAATGGCGGCCTGAGCTGGACAACCCGCTCCGCGAGAGCAGCGAGGACGATGGCCAGCCCGTCCTCAGGCCGGCCGCCACAGAGCCGGCCGGGGGCGACGCCGCCTGGCATTTCTGCGGCGTCGGCATCAAGGACTAGCGTAAGCACACAACCCCGGCTAAGCCTCGGCCACGGCTTTCCGCGCGCGGAACAGCAGCCGCTCGCCAACCATGAGCGTGATCTCGCCGAAGCCGATCGTCTGCAGCCGGGTGAGGAACGCCGCCGGCTCGACCGGGTTGTACGTGTCGCCCTCGTGGAACCGGTGCAGCCGGTCGCTCGCCAGGCTGTCCGAGCCGATCAGCGTGCCGCCCGGCCGCAGCGCGCGCAGCGCCCCGGCGAGGATGGCGTCCTGCAGGCCGCGGGTGGGGACGTGATGCAGCATGGTGAACATGCCGACCGTGTCGAAGGATTCGTCGGGGTAGGCGAGCGCGGTGGCGTCGCCGGCCACGGCCTCCACGTTGGTCCCGGCAAACCGCGCGCCAAGCAGGACAGCGGCCTCCGGCTCCAGTTCGACAGCGACGAGGCGGCGAACCCGGTGCCGCAGCCACTCGGTCGCCGCGCCCGGTCCCGGGCCGATCTCCAGCAGGTCGTCGCCCAGGTCAACGCCCTGCGTGACGACGGACAGGATCTCCTCGTGCAGGAACGCGGCCCATTCGGCCGTGCCGAGCAGTTCAGCGTGGATCTTGTTCACGTGACGGTACGTTACGGCCCACAGCGACGACGGGCATAGCGCGTAGGCTGCCATGCTGTGTCGCGATTCAGCCAGCCCCGGATCGGCGCGGCCGATGGCTTCTTCGTCGTCACCTTCCCGATGTCGCCGAGCACCCTGTTCGACTGGCACGTTCACGAGGACCATCAGCTGGCCTGGGCGTCAGCCGGCGTGCTCACCGTGCTCACCGTGCTCACCGGCGGAACGACCTGGGTGCTGCCGCCGAGCCGCGCGCTGTGGATCCCGGCCGGGCTGCCGCACGAGACGGGCGCGTCGGGGCGGGCGACCATGCGCAGCGTTTACGTGCCGCCAGCAATGTCGCCGGTGACCTGGGAGACGCCGACCGTGGTCGCGGCGAGCCCGCTGCTCGCCGAGGTGATCGGCTACCTGAGCGGCGAGCTGACCGCCGCCCGGCGCGAGCACGCGGAGGCGCTGCTGTCCGACCTGCTGACGCCGCTTCCGGTCACCACGCTGAACGTCCCGTTCCCCGCCGACCCCATCGCCGGCGCGGTGGCCCGCCAGCTGAGCGACAACCCGGCCGACCAGCGGACCCTCGCGCAGTGGGGCCGCGCCGTCGGCGCGAGCGAGCGCACTCTGGCCCGCGCGTTCGTGACCGCGACCGGGCTGCCCTTCGGCCGATGGCGTACGCTGCTCAGGCTCCAGTCGGCGCTGCCGCTGCTCGCCAGCGGTGAGGTTGTCAGCCGGATAGCGGCAAGAGTGGGCTATGAGACGCCGAGCGCGTTCATCGCCGCCTTCCGCCGGGAGACCGGCACGACCCCGGCCGCGTACTTCGGCCGGACTACGCCGGCGTGATCCCCAGGTCGCCCCGCCCCGAAGGGCCCGGCAGGTTCTCAGGGACGACGTTCACCAGCGAATGCGCGGCCATCACCAGGTAGTCCCACAGCTGCGCGTCGAGCGCCGGGTCAAGCTCCACCGAGTCGAGCGCCGTCCGCATATGCGTCAGCCACAAGTCGCGTTCTGTCTCGCCGATGTGGAATCGCGCGTGCCGCATCCGCAGCCGCGGATGCCCGCGCAGCTCGTTGTACGTCGGCGGCCCGCCCCAGTACTGGATGAGGAACAACCGCAGGTGCTCCTCAGCCGGTCCCAGGTCTTGCGCGGGGTAGACCGCCCGCAGCACCGGGTCGGCGGCCACCTCTTCGTAGAACCGGTGGACCAGCCGGGTAAACGTCTCCTCGCCGCCGGCAGCCTCGTAAAAGGTCAGCGGCGGCCGCGTGCTCTCCTCGCTCATAACGGCTCAACCCTACCTAGCCCGCGACAGCGGACGGGGGCCTGATCCCGGCGGCGTCGAGGGCGGCCTTGACCCTGGCGCGCATCTCCCGCTCCACCTCCCACTGCCGCAGCGGCGCGGTCTTCACCACGACCCGCATGGTGACCGTCGGCGGCGGGGTCATGTCGACCCGCTGCGCGCCCCACACCTCCGGCTTCTCGATCATCACGGTGCGCCAGGCCGGCTCGTTCCACATGCTCTCCGCGGCATCGGCGAGCAGCGCCCGGATCGTGACCAGGTCGGCGGTGTACGGCACGGGGAAGTCGAGCACCGCGCGCGCCCACCCCTGGGACTCGTTGCCCACTTTCTCGATGGCGCCGTTGCGGACATGCCAGACGATGCCATTCACCGAACGGAGCCGCGTGATCCGCAGCGTCACCGTCTCCACGGTCCCGGTGGCGTCGCCCACCGTGATCACGTCCCCGACCCCGTACTGGTCCTCGACCAGCATGAAGATCCCGGACAGGTAGTCGCGGACCAGGTTCTGCGCCCCGAACCCGATCGCGATGCCCACCACGCCGGCGCTGGCGAGCAGCGGCGCGAGGTTGATCCCGAGGTCGCCGAGGATGGTGAGCCCGGCGATGGAGAAGATCGTGACCGACGCGGCGCTGCGCAGCACCGAGCCGAGCGCGCGCACCCGCTGCTTGCGCCGCTCGTCGATCAGGCTGCGCTCGGCCTGCGCCGCGGCCGCCGCTATTTCCGGCGAGCTGTCCGCGCCGTTCCTGGCGCCGCCGCGGCCGCCCGCCGCCCCGCGCTCTTCCGCCGGCACCGAGTTGTTGGCCTCCGCGACGGCCGCCGCCTCGGCCGCCGTCACCTGCCCGCCCTCGGCGGCCGCCGCGCCGCGCCGCCGGGCCGCCCCGTTCCTGAACTGCGGCAGCAGGGTCCTGGTGGCCCGCTCGGTCAGCCGGTCGATCAGCTTGTACGCCACGAACCGGATGAGCAGCGCGAGCAGCAGCACGAAGAGCACCCGCAACAGCAGGTGCACAGGCCCGGCGACGAACTGGCTGGTCACCTGGGCGGCCCGGCCGTCGTGTGACAGGTCCCACACCAGGCGGCAGGCGAGGCCGGGGTTGTCGCCGCAGCTTCCGGCCAGCGTCGTCGGCGCCTGATCCGCGCCGGGAACCGCCGCCTGGACATGGGACAACACGAGAACCTCCCGGCAAAAGGAACGTGACCGCTGCTGGCGAGGCTAACCGGTCAGCCCCCGGGAGACGGGTCAATTCGCGAGCCCGGTCTCCTTCGCCGCGAACGCCAGGCCGTCGCCGGCCAGCTCGGCGGCCAGCGACACCGCCCGCTGCCCGTGTCCTACCTGCCCCTCCGCGCGCAGCAGCACCGGCCGCGACGACGACGTGGCATGCTGCAGGGCGGCGCACATCTTGTACGCGTGCATCGGGTCCACTCGGGTGTCGTTGGTGAACACGGTGAACAGCACCGCGGGGTACGCCACCCCGTCAGCAACCCGGTGATACGGCGAGTACCCCAGCAGCCACGGCAGCTCCTCGGCGGAGGACGCGGTCCCGTACTCCGTGTTCCACGTCTCCCCGAGCCCGAACCGCTCGTACCGCACCATGTCGAGCAGCGGCGCCGAGCAGACGACCGCGGAGAACTCCGACGGCCACTGCGTCAGCGCCGCCCCGACGAGCAGCCCGCCGTTGGACCCGCCCCACGCGACCAGCCGCTCCGCCGACGTCACGCCCGACGAGATCAGGTACGCGGCCGCCGCGTGGAAGTCGTCGAACACGTTCTGCTTGCGGTCGAGCATCCCCGCCCGGTGCCACTCCTCGCCCTCCTCGCTGCCGCCGCGCAGCGCCGCGACCGCGTACACGCCTCCCGCTTCGACCCAGGCGAGGATGCTGGGGGAGTAGCCGGGGGTCATGCTGATGTCAAAGCCCCCGTATCCGTACAGAACTGTGGATCTTTCTCCGGAACGTACGGTTCCTTCGCCTCCGGGCTCCAGCAGCACCATCCGGACGTCCGTGCCGTCAGCGGACTGGAACGTGACCTGCGACGCCCGCACCGCGGGCGGGTCGGCGACCGAACCTGGCGACGTGGCCCAGGTGTCCACCGCGCCGGTCGTCGCGTCGTAGCGCAGCACCACCGGCGGCGTCGTGTAGTCCGTGTACCCGAACCAGGCTTCGTGCCCGCCCTCGGGCCGTTCGGCGATCCCGCCGACCGACCCGATCCCCGGCAGGGCGAGCGTCGCCAGCTGCGAGCCGGTGGCCAGGTCGTGCACGGTGACCTCGCTCACCGCGTGCCTGGTCCTGGACACGACGAGCACCGGCCGGGCCAGCTCGTCGTCGTTGTCCTCGCCGTCATTGTCAAGGATTGCGAACCCCCGCAGCACGGCCGAAGGATCCTCGGGAATCAGGTCCCGCCACCCCTCCGGCCCCGGCGCGGCCGGGTCCGCGACGCAGATCCGGCCGCGCGGCGCGTCCAGGTCGGTGAACACGTACAGCCGGCCGTCCCGGCCGGCCCGCAGCGAGGTCTGCGCGTCGAGCCCCACGGTGACCGGCGTGAACGCCGGCGCGGCGGGGTCGGACGCGGACAGGTCGGCCAGCCAGACGTCCTCGCGCGGCGCGGTGCCGATCGACGCCCACAGCATCAGCCAGCGCCCGTCCCTGCTGACGCTCGCCCCGTAGTAGGTGGTCTTGTCCCTGCCCTCGCCGAACACCAGCACGTCCGTCTCCGGCGCCGTCCCCACGATGTGCAGGTACAGCCGCCGGTGGTACTGGCTCTCGCCGTCGGGCACCTCCCCGGGCGGCAGCCGGCGCACGTAGTAGAAGGCCTTGCCGCCGGGCAGCCACGCCACCCCCGAGTACCGGCACCGGTCGATCGGCCCGTCCACGAGTTCGCCGGAGGCCACGTCCATCACCCGGAGCAGCGATTCCTCGTTGCCGCCCGACGACAGCTGGTAGGCGAGCAGCCGCCCCTCCTTGTCCGGCTGCCACCCGTCCAGCGTGGTCCGCCCGGACGGGTCGATGGCGGCGGGATCGATGAGCGCCCGTTCGCCCGCGTCGTCGGCGACGTAGAGCACGCCGTGCTCCTGCCCGGGGTCGCGCCGGACATAGAACCGCGCCGTACCGCGCCAGGCGGGCACGCCCACGGTGCCGACCTGCAGCAGCTCGTGCACCCGCGCGGCGAACCTGTCGCGGTCCGGCAGCTGCGCCCGGTAGGCGGCCCACAGCTCTTGCTCGGCGGCGAGCCACTGGCTGGTCTCCGCCGACCCGGCGTCCTCGAGCCACCGGTAGGGGTCCGCGACGCGGTGCCCGAAGAGGTCCTCGGTCAGATCCAGGCGCGGCGCGGGCGGGTACTGGGGGGTGAAGGAAGCCATGTCCGCACCTTAACCCCAAGCTCGTTACGCTCCATTAACCGATAACACACCGGGGGCCTAGTATTCTTATCGGTGATAGCGGAGGCACGTGGCTTCGGTCACGCCAGGGCGGGTGTCCTGGTGATGCGAGCGGCGCCTCACGACGGTGCCTGCGGAGGTGCCAGTTGCGACGCGTGCTGCTGCTCAACGTGACGTACGAACCGCTGACCACAGTCGG
>DATBBI010000069.1:0-10172 GCA_036271115.1 Trebonia sp. | reverse complement strand
ATGGCGCGAGTCATCAGGTTGTACAGTGACTGCTCGCTGACCAGGCCGGTGAAGTCCCTGGCCCGGGCGGTCTCGCACGCCCGCGCGATGTCCCAGCCCGCGAAGTTCGACGAGCCCGCGTACAGGACCTTGCCCTGGGTGACGAGCACCTGCATCGCCTGCCAGATCTCGTCCCACGGGGTGGCGCGGTCGACGTGGTGCATCTGGTACACGTCGATGTAATCGGTCCGCAGCCGGCGCAGCGACGCGTCGCAGGCGCGGCGGATGTTCAGCGCGGACAGCTTGCCGTCGTTCGGCCACGAGGTCATGTCGCCATAGAGCTTTGTCGCCAGGACCGTGCGCTCGCGCCGGCCGCCGCCCTGCGCGAACCAGTCGCCGATGATCTCCTCGGTCCACCCGGCGTGCGACTGGTCGTTCTTCGCCACCTGCCCGGGCGGCGACTGCGCGCGGCCGTAGGTGTTGGCGGTGTCGAAGAAGTTCATGCCGAGTTCGTGGGCGTGGTCCATGATCGTGTGCGCCTCGGCGGCGGGGGTCAGCGACCCGAAGTTCATTGTCCCGAGGCACAGCCGGCTCACCGAAAGGCCCGTGCGGCCTAGATGCGTGTACTCCATGCCGCTAGCCTTTCACGACCGTCTCAGCGGAGAGGAAACTCGGTACCCCGCTCGACCTCCGGCCGCGGCCCGAAGATACGGCGCTCGGCCTCCCCGATCGGCATGTCGTTGATGCTGGCCTCGCGGCGGCGCATCAGCCCATGCTCATCGAACTCCCACAGCTCGTTCCCATAGGACCGCCACCACTGCCCCGCCGCGTCGTGCGACTCGTACTGAAAGCGCACCGCGATGCGGTTCTCGGCGAACGTCCAGAGGTTCTTCCGCAGCGCGTAGTCGAGCTCACGCTGCCATTTCCCGGTCAGGAACTCGACGATCTCGTCCCGGCCGGTGATGAACCTGTCGCGGTTGCGCCACACGGAATCGACGGTGTACGCGGCCGCCACCCGCTCGGGGTCACGGGTGTTCCAGGCGTCCTCGGCTGCCTGCACCTTCCGCAGCGCGGTCTCCCGGGTGAACGGGGGCAACGGCGGGCGGTCTGTCATGTGCGGCCTCCAGTGCGGGCGGTTATCCTTGTCAGTATGCGCGGCGTCGTGCTTCAGGGCTGGTGGCGTCCCGGATAGGGACGGCTGCCTTCGCCGCGCGCGCTGAGAAGCGAGCCATGAGGCCGTCCATCACCATGGGACGGCCTTTTCGCTGACCGGGTTGTCCCCCGCTGACAAAAGGGAGCGACCCCCATGACCACGACACGGGTGCTGACCGGCGACCGGCCGACCGGGCCGCTGCACCTCGGCCACTACTTCGGCAGCCTGCAGAACCGGGTCCGGCTGCAGGACGACGGGGCTGAGGTGATCGCGGTTGTCGCCGACTACCAGGTGCTCACCGACCGGGACACCGCCGAGCGCCTCGACGAGCACGTCATCGGCCTGGTGCTGGACTACCTGGCCATCGGGATCGACCCGGGGCGCGCGACGGTCTTCGCGCACAGCGCGATCCCGGCGCTGAACCAGCTGCTGCTGCCGTTCCTCAGCCTGGTGTCGGTGCCGGAGCTGAACAGGAACCCGACCGTGAAGGACGAGATCGCGCACTCGCGGCAGTCGTCGGTCAGCGGACTGATGTTCAGCTATCCGGCGCACCAGGCGGCCGACATCCTGTTCTGCAAGGCAACGCTGGTGCCGGTCGGGAAGGACCAGCTGCCGCACCTGGAGGTCACCCGGCTGATCGCCCGCCGGTTCAACGAGCGCTACGGGCGCACGTTCCCCGAGCCGGAGGCGATACTGTCGCGGGCGCCGCTGCTGCTCGGCACCGACGGCACCAAGATGAGCAAGAGCCGCGGTAACGCGATCGCCATCCGGGCGACCGCCGACGAGACAGCCAGGCTGATCAAAGGGGCGAAGACAGATTCCGTTCGGGCTATTTCCTATGACCCCGCAGGGCGGCCGGAAGTCTCCTCCCTCGTACTGCTCGCCGCGCTGTGCCTGGACGCCGATCCCGCCGCGCTGGCCGGGGAGATCGGCGACGGCGGGGCCGCCGCGCTCAAGAAGACGGTGACCGAGGCGGTCAACGAGCGGTTCGCGCCGATCCGCGCCAGGCGCGCGGCGCTCGCCGCGGACCCCGGCTACGCGCGGGCCGTGCTCCGTGACGGCTGCGCGCGGGCACGGGAGATCGCGGACGCCACGCTGGAGGAAGTACGCACGGCGATGGGGATGCGGTACTAGCCCGCACCGCGAGAAACCCGAACTCGCCGCGGACGCGCTTGAACCTGGCCGATAATCGCTGCGTAGTACCTGGTGACGGGTAGCTGACACCCGGGTTAACGGGTCGCGGAGCTGGGGAGCACCAATGAGCCCATGGGATTACGGCAGGCCGCCGTCCGGTCACCATGACCCGTATGGAGGCGAAGACACCTTCCGTTCAGAAGAAGACGACGGCACCGACCGCTACCCGATCACCTGGGAGCGGGACCCGGGCGAACACCCCACCGCCAGCTGGGACTGGCGCGACCTGAACGTGGACTGGCCGCCGCGCCGGCGCCGGCCCCGGAGGCGCTGGGTGGTGGCCGCCCTGGTCGTGGTCGCGGCCGGCAGCGTCGGCGCCGCCCTGGCGCTGACCGGGAGCTCCGGCGGCCAGCCCGGCGCGGCGACGTCCTCGCCGCTGCCGACCGTGGCCCCGGTGGCGCCCACCGCACCGCCGTCTCCTGCCGGGCAGGGGGCGCTGACCATGGCGCAGGCGAGCCAGGTGCTCGCGAACTACACGACCGCCAACAACACGGCGAACGCGCAGCGCAGCGACTCCGTCCTCGGCACGATCGAAACCGGCAGCAGCTACGCGGTCGACGCCGGCCTGTACCGGGTGCAGCAGGCGGAGAACGTCGCGACGTACCCGGCCTTCGGGCCGCAGCGGGCGCAGTACTACATTCCGCGCGAGACCGCCTATCCGCGCTGGTTCGTCGTCCAGGTCGCCAACGCCGAGCTGGCCGCGCCCGCGAAGATCACCGGCACGGAATACCTGCTGTTCACCCAGGCCGGGCCCGGCGCGCCGTGGAAGAACGCGGTCGAGCCGTACCTGCTCGCGGGCGGGGCTACCCCGTCGGTGGCGCTCGGCGCCGGCGGCCTGGCGGCCCCGGTGACCGCCGCGACGGCGCTGGCCGTCCCCGCCGGGCAGATCGCGCAGGTCACCGCCTCGTCGCTGGACGGCACGGCGATGAACGGCACGGGGATGGGCACTGCGCAGCTGCCGAACCCGAGGAACCTCGCGGACGTCATGGACCGCGCGTTCTGGCAGGGCAAGCTGCCCGCTTCGTCGGTCACCGATGCGCACACCCCGTCCGGCCCGGTGTACGGGCTGCGCACCACCGACGGCGGCGCGCTGCTGTTCTACGCCGACGCCGCCGAGCTCACCCTCACCGCGCCCGCCGGGGAGGCCATGCACCTGACCATCCCCGGCTTCTACTCCCCCAGCCAGGCCCTGACCAGAGCCGCTGTCGGGTACCAGGAGCAGTTCGCCACCTACGACCCGCCGTCAGGCAGCTCCGGGTTGCGGGTCGTCGCCGACTACTCGGGCATCACGTCCGGGGGCTGATTTTCAGGAAAAAAGTCTGCCCCTGGACTTACCTTCGCCTCTCCCCGCGCGAGCGGCGCGGCTGCGCATGATGAGCGGGGAGGGGTCCACATGACGACTACCACAGATATCTCCCAGTCCGCAGGCTCGCTCCAGGCGGCGCCCGCGGCGCGCATCATCGACGGGGTCAAGATCTACGGCACGGGCGCCGCGGCGGTCCGGGCGCTTGACGCCATCTCGGCGGACTTCGCCGCCGGCGCGTTCACGGCCATCATGGGGCCGTCCGGGTCCGGCAAGTCGACGCTGCTGCACTGCCTGGCCGGGCTGGACCGGCTCACTTCCGGACAGGTGCTGCTCGGCGGACAGTCGCTCGGCGATCTCGACGACAAGGCCATGACGCTACTGCGCCGTGAGCGGATCGGCTTCGTGTTCCAGGCGTTCAACCTGGTGCCGACCCTGACCGCACGCGAAAATGTCCTCTTGCCGCTGACCCTGGGCGGCCGGAAGCCGGATCCGGCGTGGCTCAGCGAACTGACCGGCGTGCTCCGCATCGCCGACCGGCTTGGCCACCGGCCCGCCGAACTGTCCGGCGGGCAGCAGCAGCGGGTCGCGACCGCCCGGGCGCTGGTCACCCGGCCGGACCTGATCTTCGCCGACGAACCGACCGGCAACCTTGACTCCCGGTCGGCCGGCGAGCTGCTCACCCAGATTCGGCGAGCGGTCGACGAGTACCGGCAGACGGTCGTCATGGTCACCCATGACCCGCGCGCGGCCGGGTTCGCCGACCGGGTGCTGTTCCTCGCGGACGGCCGCGTGGTCCGCGAGCTGCGGGCCCCGACGGCGGATAGCGTCCTCGACGTGCTCCGCGAGCTGGCCGAGACGGCCGGCGACGCGGCCGGGGAGTGATCCGCCATGTGGCGCATCGCATGGAAAGGGGTCGTAGCGCACCGCGTGCGTTACCTGCTGGCCGCGCTGTCGGTGATGCTCGGCGTCGCGTTCATCGGCGGGACATATGTCCTGACCGACACGATGAACAGCACGTTCAACAACCTCTACAACGAGATCTACGCGGGCACCGGCGCCGTGGTCAGGGCGACCCAGCCGTTCGACCCGGGCCTGACCTGGGCCAACCAGCGCCAGCGGATCGACGCGCGGCTGGCCGGCACCGTCGCCGCGGTGCCCGGCGTGCGGGCCGTCGCGCCTGACCTCACCGGCTACGCCCAGCTTGTGGCCAAGTCCGGCAAGCCGATCGGCGTGACGTCCAACGGGCCGCCCACGCTCGGCACGGCGTGGACCGACGTCACGGAGCTCAACCCGCTGCGGCTGCTGCCGGGCGGGCAGCCGCCGCGCACCGCCGGCCAGGTGGTGATCGACAAGCACTCCGCCGACCTCGGCGGCTTCAAGGTCGGCGACAAGGTGCGCATCCTCACCCAGACGTCTCCCGGCACCTACACGATCAGCGGCATCGCCACGTGGGGCACCGTGGACAGCCCGCTCGGCGCGTCCATCGCCGCGTTCACCCCCGCGACGGCCGCCCGTGTGCTCGGCGAGCCAGGGAAGGTCAATCAGCTCAACGTGGCGGCTGACCCCGGGGTCTCGCAGGACACGCTCGCGGCCAGGATCAAGGCTGCCATCCACGACCCGGGCATCGAAGTCATCAGCGGCCACTCGGTCACCGCCGAGGGTCAGCAGACCGTGCGCCAGGCGCTGAGCTTCTTCGGCACCTTCCTGCTGACGTTCGGCTTCATCGCGCTGTTCGTCGGGGCGTTCGTCATCTTCAACACGTTCTCGATCATCGTCGCGCAGCGCCTGCGGGAACTGGCGCTGCTGCGCGCGGTCGGCGCGAGCCGCCGACAGGTGCTCGCCACGGTGCTCGGCGAGTCGCTGGTCATCGGCCTTGCCGCGTCGGCGGCCGGGGTGGCCGCCGGGATCGGGCTCGCGTTGGCGCTCAAGGCCGGGCTCGCGGCGCTCGGCCTGGACCTGCCCGCCAGCGGCCTCGTCGTCAGCCCGCGCACCATGGCAGTCGGCCTGCTGGCCGGCACGGCGATCACCGTAGTGTCCGCGATCGCCCCGGCCCGGCGCGCGTCCTCGATCCCGCCGGTGGCCGCGCTGCAGGACGTAGCGGCGGAGCCGCGCAGGCCGCTCGTGCGGCGCACCGCCGTGGGCATCGCTTGCACGGCTGGCGGCGCGGTGCTGCTGTTCACCGGCCTGTTCGGTCATCTGTCGAACCGGATGCCGCTGGTCGGCGCCGGGGCGGCGGCGCTGTTCATCGGCGTCTCCGCGCTTGGCCCGTTCATCGCCCGTCCGGTCTGCGAGCTCATCGGCGCGCCGCCGGCGCGGGCCGGCTCCGTCGGCAAGCTGGGCCAGCAGAACGCGATGCGGAACCCGTCACGCACCGCCGCGACCGCCGCGGCCCTGATGGTTGGCGTGGCGCTGGTGTCGGTGATCACGGTCATGGCGTCGTCAATCAAGGCGTCGGCCGGCTCGGTCATCGACTCGGCGATGCGCGCGGACTTCATCGTCAGCAGCGGGGCCGCGACCGGCGGGAACGGAGGCGGATTCAGCCCTGACCTCGAGCGGTCGCTCGCCGCGCTGCCCCAGGTCTCGGATGTGGCGGGAGTCCGTTCCGGGGTGGTGAAGGTCTTCGGCCGGGTGACCCCGGTGGTTGCCACCGATCCGGCCAAGGCGGCGCCGCTGTTCAACATCGGCGTCAAGCAGGGGAACCTGGCGGCGATGACGCAAACAGGGATCGCCGTGTCGACCCAGGTCGCGAGCGACCGGCACCTGCGCGTCGGCAGCCCGGTGACGCTGTCGTACGCCACCACCGGCACCAAGACCTACACCGTGCAGGTCATCTACAGCGTGCGGGAGATCGCGGGCGACTATGTGCTGCCGCTCGCCGCCGCCACGGCCAACTTCGCGCAGCCGCTCGACATCGAGGCCTACGTCAAGCTCGCCCCGGGCGTCAGCGCCATCGCGGCCAGGCCCGCCATCGACCGCGCCCTCGCCGCGTACCCGAGCGTCACGCTACAGGACCAGGCCCAGTACAAGGCGCAGCAACAGCAGCAGGTGAACCAGCTGCTCAACCTCGTCTACGGCCTGCTCGGCCTAGCGGTGCTCATCGCGCTGATCGGCATCGCCAACACCCTGGCCCTGTCGGTCTACGAGCGGACCCGTGAGCTGGGGCTGCTGCGGGCGGTCGGCATGACCCGTCACCAGCTGCGCGTGATGGTCCGGTGGGAGGCACTGGTGATCTCGCTGTTCGGCGCGATCGAAGGGCTGGTGCTCGGCGTCCTGGTCGGCTGGGCGATCGTCACCTCCATGCACTCTCAGGGCGTCACCAGCCTGGTTATCCCGGTCACGCAGCTAATCGTGATCACTATCATCGCCGGGCTGGCCGGCGTGGTGGCCGCTATCGCCCCCAGCCGGCGCGCGGCGCGGCTGGACGTCCTGCAGGCGGTGACGACGGAGTAACCGCGCGGCGGCCGCGGCTCAGCCGACGAGCTTGAACGGCGCGCCGGCCGGGTCGGCAGCGGCGGCCAGCCGGCCGTACGGGGTGTCGATGCCCGGCTGGAGCACTGTGCCGCCCAGCTCGGTGACCGTGGCGAGCGCGGCGTCGGTGTCGGCCACCTGGATGTAGACCTGCCACTGGTCGGCCGCGTCCGGCGGCAGGAAGCCGGCCCCGTCCATGATCCCGGCGATGGTCTCGCCGTCGGTGTCCTTGAGCACGCTGAGCCGGAAGTCATCGGTGTCGCCCGCGACCTCGGGCTGCCAGCCGTACACGTCGGTGTAGAACGCGACGGACTTCGCGTAGTCGCGGGTCATCAGCTCGAAGTACACCGGCGTTCCTATCGGGCCGAACGCGCTGATGCCGGGGAAGGACTTCGCCTGCCAGACGCCGATCCGCGCCGCGGTGATGTCGTTGAAGATGGCCTGGACGCCGAGGTCCGCGATGTCCATCGGCCCCTCGCGCAGCGTCCCGCCGTGCGCGACCGCCTTGTCGACGGTGCCCTTGGCGTCCGCGGACGACAGGTACACGCCCCAGCTGTCGGGCCCTTCCATGCCCGGCACGCCCGGCACCTTCGGCATGCAGCCGGCCACCGGCGCGCCGTCGGCGAAGAACATGAAGTAGCCGCCGAACTCCTCGGCGGCGTCGCCCGCGGTCCAGCCGAACAGGCCCCCGTAAAACTCTCGTGCGCGTGCGGTGTCGGACGTCAGCAGGTCCATCCAGCACGGCGCGCCGATCGGTCGGGTCATGGTTTACTTCCCCTCGTCGCTGAGTCTCATCAGTAAGACTCTCATCCGCGGTGGAACTCATCGTTACGGGCGGCGGACCGCCGTCACCACGTCGCGATGCTCGCGGACCGCCTGCTCGGGGGTGCTGCCGGGCTGGACGCGGAAGCCGCAGTACAGCGCGACGCCGAAGTCGGGCAGGAACTTCGCGGCGGTCGCCTGCCGGCGTCGCAGCCCCGGCTCGCCGTCCAGCGGCAGCACGATGCCGAGGAAGATCCTGGCGTCCCCTGTCCGCAGCCCGGTGAGCGGGCGGAAGAAGCTCTCGTCCTCGCTGCGCAGGTAGCGCGGGCCTGCCATGTGCACCCAGTCGGTGGTGCGGCCGGAGTTCGCGACCGCGTAGTTCGCCATCCTGACCAGGACGCTCATGTCCCGCGCCTCGTACATCGGCCACTCGGGGAACGTGCCGTAGCACAGGTGGAAGCCGGTCAGGGCCTCCTCGGGGATCAGCCTCGGCAGCCGGTCCACGGCGTCCGTGTAGCGGTCCCACGCGCCGCCGGCGCTCCACGACAGCACGCCCTCGATGTCGAGGGTCTCGTAGGCGATGTCCCACTGGATCGCCAGGTCTCCTGGCGGGACGGCGGCGGTGAGCCGGCCGATCTCCCTGGCCACGAGGTCCGCGAAGCCCGGCGCGGCGACCGGGTAGTCGGCCGCGAAGTCGGCGTGCAGCCCGTTCAGCGCGCTGACCGGGAACGGCAGCCCGACCTGGAAACGCACGCCGTCAGGGATGACACCCTCCGCGCGCAGCTTCCTGAAGACCTGGTAGGAGGCGATCGCGTCGTCCACGCGCGGCCAGGTGTCCCAGTGCACGGCCGCCGCTCCCGGCCTGACCCTGAAGACCGGTGCCTCGTACATGTGCCGCGGCCGCCCGGTCGGCGAGTCGGTCTCCTGCACCGTCTCGATGTCCGGGTTCGGGCGCACGAGGCGTTCCCGCTCGTAGCCCACCCACGAGGACCGCGGCCCCGTCTCGCCGTCCGGCAGGGCGAACACCAGGCCGGGGCCGGCGAAGTTCACCGCGGCGGCGCGCAGCGCGTCCTCGCTCGACGCGGCGGGGATGCTGCCCACCAGCAGCAGGTCACTTGTGACTCGCGGGGACATCGGTGTCTCCTCCTGATCCGGTTGCGGCTATAAACAAGATCATGACTACAACTGACGAACTGCGGGAGCTGCTTGGACCAGTCGGCATCTGGATGCCGCCGCCGGCCGCGATCGGACTCGACCCCGGGGAGTTCGCGCGAACGGTAGAAGACGCGGGCTTCACCTCGGTCTGGATCCCCGGCGTGAACGCGGCGGAGAACCTGGCGGCCCTCGAGCCGCTGCTGGCCGCGACCGGCCGGCTGGTCGTGGCCACCGGCATCGCGAGCGTCTGGACCTGGTCGCCCGCCGAGCTGGCCGCCGCGGCGGACCGGCTGACCGCCGACTACCCCGACCGGTTCGTGCTCGGGCTCGGCGTCAGCCACGCGCCGCTGGTCGAATCGACGGGGCAGGCCTACGTGCGGCCGCTGGCGAAGATGCGCCAGTTTCTCGACGAGCTCCCCGCGATCGAGTCGACGACCGTGCTGGCGGCGCTCGGGCCGAAGATGCTGCAGCTGGCCAGGGACCGCACCCACGGGGCCCACCCGTACTTCACCCCGCCCGAGCACACCGTGTTCGCGCGATCGGTCCTCGGGACAGACCGTCTGCTGGTCCCGGAGCTGGCGGTCGCGCTCGCGCCGGGCGCCGCCGGCGCCGCGGCGGCCCGCGCGTACGCCAAGTACTACCTGCAGCTGCCGAACTACACGTCCAACCTGCGCACGCTCGGCTTCGGGGACGAGGACTTCACCGGCGGCGGCAGCGACCGGCTCATGTCCGCGGTCGTACCGCACGGTCCCGACGCCGTCAGCGACCGGCTCCGCGAGCACCTGGCCGCGGGCGCGGACCACGTGGTCCTGCAGCCGGTCGGCGCGGACGGCAGGTTCGCCGCGGACAGCATCGGCGAGCTCGCGTCGATCGCCGCCGGGCTGCCGCAGTGACCCGTGCGCCCATCTCGCTGCCCGGCCGGCTCGTTATCGTCGACTACGGCGAGGTCATCTCGCTGTCGCAGTCGGCCGTCGACCGGGAGGCGATCGCGGGCCTGGCCGGGGTGAGCGGCGGCGGCGAGCCGCCGTTCTGGCGCGCCTACTTCGCGCACAGGGACGGCCTCGACCTGGGCAGCGCCGGAGTCGCCGCCTACTGGCAGGCGATCGCCGCCGACATCGGCGCGAGCTGGGACGACGCGCGCGTGCACGAGCTGTG
>DATBBI010000068.1:0-16961 GCA_036271115.1 Trebonia sp. | reverse complement strand
ACCCGCCGGTCGGCGCGCAGCCCGAACACGTGCGGCAGGAAGTTGTCGCCCGCCAGCAGCCCGGCGAGCACCGGCAGCCCGCCGAACGAGGTGTTCGCGGCGAGCGCGAGCAGCACCAGCGTGATCAGCTGGATGACGTAGTAGAGCGCGTTGTGCCCGACCGCGCCCTCGGTGAGCTGCGAGAGCACCGTCGTCCCCGGCTGCGGCACCACGTGCCAGCGGCGGATCAGCTCGCCAAGGCCGAGCAGCATCACGCCGAGCAGCACGCCGAGGGACACCTCGGTGTGCTGCGCCCGCTTCGCTCGCGGCCTGCGGAACTGCGGCACCGAGTTGGCGATCGCCTCCACGCCCGTCAGCGCCGAACATCCCGACGCGAACGCCTTCAAGATCAGCAGCACGCCGACCGTATCGGTGACCGACGGCATCGCGTGCGACAGCGCCACGTCCGGCTGCGACCGGACCAGGCCGCCGATGATCACCACGGCCATCGCGGCGATGAACGCGAGTGTGGGCACCATGAAGATACGCGCCGACTCGACGACGCCCCACATGTTCGCCGCGGTGATCAGGGCGAGCACCAGCAGGCAGAGCCACACCCGGGCGCCGTACAGCGCGGGGAACGCGGCGGTCAGCGCCTCGACGCCGGCGGACACGCCGACCGCGGCGTTCAGGATGTAGTCGACGATCAGGGAGGCCGCCGCGACGAGGGACGGCACCTTCCCGAGATGCCGCTTGGAGACGGCGTACGCGCCGCCCCCGTTGGGGAAGGCCTCGATGACCTGCCGGTAGGAGATCACCAGCGCGGCGAGCAGGACGACGATCGCGCCGGAGATCGGCAGGCTGTACTTGAGCGCCGACACCCCGGCCGTGACCAGCACGACGAGGATGGCCTCCGGCCCGTAGGCGACGCTCGACAGCGCGTCCAGCGAAAGAGCGGCCAGTCCGCCGAGTGCGGTCAGCCGCTCGCGTTCCCCATCCGGCTGGTTCACGTTCCCGATTATCCCGAACGGGCGCGGCCGTCTCACCGGCCCTCCTGCCACTCCGCAGGGCACGGCGACGGCCCGCGGCGCCCCGAGCGGCTCGCGGTGAGGTCAGCCGATGAGCAGGACGGCGACGAGCGCGGCGAGCACGGCCACGCCGACCACGATGCCCGCGAGGAGCCCGATCTTGGAACCGGGAACCCGCATGTGCCAGGGAGCGGGAAGGTCGTCCTGCCGCTGCGCGAACGCCTGGAACTTCGCGGTATCCGCGCTCAGGTCATCATCAACATCGGACATGGTGCGACCCTAGCGTGTTACGCGTGCTCAGAAGGGGCGAACGAATCGGCTCGTTCGATCAGCCTCGACAGCACGATCACGCTTCTGGTGCGCACCACGAACGGCTCCGCGCTGATCCGCTCCATCACCTGCTCGAAGTGCCTGACGTCGGCGGCCCTGATATGTACCAGCGCGTCCGCCTCGCCGGTCACCGTGCAGGCGTCCGCCACCTCCGGGTATTGCCGGACCGCCGCGGCGATCACGGCGGGCGTGGTCCGCCCGCTGCAGAACAGCTCAACGTACGCCTCGGTGGTCCAGCCGAGCGCCGCCGGGTCCACGCGCGCTGAGAACCCGGTGATCGCGCCGGAAGCCCGCAGCCGGTCCACCCGCCGCTTGACCGCGGGCGCGGACAGCCCGATCTCATTCCCGATCACCGCGTAGCTGGCGCGGGCGTCCTTGATCAGCGCGGTGATGATCCGCGCGTCGATGTCATCGAGGCTCATCGGCTCACCATCATGGCCCGCGCGGCCCCGGCAGGCAAAAAAATGTGAGGCCCAGTGTCCCGCTTTCACTGAGCCTCACCTATGAGACGTAGGACACGCCCATCCGGTTTACGACTTCTGCAGAAATTTTTGCGCGGGGATCGCGGCTTTCCGCGGGCTGAGCCGACCGCGTACCGTGATGACGTGGACCGGAAGGCGTGGCCGCTGGATATCCGCGTGAGCGACCTGGTCACGGTCGCGATCGTGATCGCGGTCATCGAACTGAACGTGGCGGTGGGCGGCGGCGCGGGCGCGGCGCCGCTCGACGCGCTGTCCTGGACGCTCGGCGCGGTCATCGCGCTGCCGCTGCTCGTGCACCGGCGCTGGCCACGCGCGGTGCTGCTGATCACCTTCGCCACGATGATCCTCTTCTACCTGGTGCACCGCAGGAACATCTCGCCGGCCCCGCTGATGTTCGTGCCGACCTACGACGTGGCGGTGGCGGGATACCTGGCGCTTGCGATCACCGTGCCGGCGGTCATCATGGTGGCCGGCCTGTTCGCGGTCGGTCTCAGCGGCACACCGCTCGTCACTGTGCTCGCCGACTTCCTGCCGTCGTTCGCCATCTTCATCCTCGCCGTGGCGCTCGGTGAGGTGGTTCGCGGCCGCCGCGCGCTGGCCGCGGAGACGGCGCGGCGGCTCGAGCTCGCTGAAGAGGAACAGCGGTCCGAGGCGGCCCGGCTGCTGGCGGAGGAGCGGCTGCGCATCGCCCGCGAACTGCATGACACGGTGGCGCACAGCATGGCGACCATCACGGTGCAGGCCGGCTCCGCGCTGCACGTGCTGTCCCCGGCGCACGACGGCGCGGTACGCGAGGCGCTGGTCAACATCAGGGAGACGAGCAAGACCGCGCTCGGCGAGATGCGCGCGGTGCTCGGCCAGCTCAGGGAAGGCGCCGGGGCCGCCGGGCCGGCGGTCCCGGCCCCCGAGGGCCTGGGCCTCGGCCGACTGCCAGAACTGCGCGCCGCGGTCACCGCGGCAGGCTCGCCGGTCCGCGTCAGCGTCGAGGGCGAGCCCGGCCCGCTGCCGCCGGCGGTCGACCACGCGGCCTACCGGATCCTGCAGGAGTCGCTGACCAACGTGCTGCGGCACGCCGTCAGCGGCACAGAGGCCGAGGTGTCCTTGCGGTACGCGCCGGACAGCGTCACGATCACCGTCGCGAACGACGGCTGCGTGCCCGGCGGCCCACCCGGCACGGGGAACGGGCTGCGCGGGATGCGCGAGCGCGCGACGGCCGCGGGCGGCGAGCTCGAGGCGGGTCCCCGCCCCGAAGGCGGCTTCCTCGTCACGGCGATACTCCCGAGGGAGGCGGCCCCGCTGCCCGAGCGTCCGGACAGCCCCAGGACAGGAGCCCCGGCATGACGGCCGGGCAGCGCATCCGCGTGCTGCTGGCCGACGATCAGGCGCTGCTGCGGGCGGGGTTCGGGATGCTGCTTTCCGCGGCGGACGACATCGAGGTCGTCGCCGAGGCCGCCAACGGCGGCGCGGCCGTCGCCCTGGCCCGCGAGCACCGCCCGGACGTGGTGCTGATGGACCTGCGGATGCCCGACGTGGACGGCCTCACCGCGACCGGCCTGATCACGAGCGACCCGGCGCTCGCCGCGGTCCGGGTCGTCGTGCTCACCACGTTCGACGATGACGAGAGCGTCTTCGCCGCGTTGCGGGCCGGCGCCAGCGGCTTCCTCGTCAAGGACGTCGAGCCGCCTGACCTGCTGCAGGCGGTCCGGGTGGTGGCCCGCGGCGACGCGCTGCTGTCCCCCAGCGTCACCCGCGCGGTGATCGCCCAGTTCACGTCCCAGCGCCCCGGCCGCACGGCCGCGCCCGCTCCCGGGCCCAGCCGGCCGGCCCCCGCTGGCCTCGCCACGCTCACCGAACGCGAACGCGAGGTCGTGTGCCTGGTCGCGGCCGGGCTCTCCAACGATGAGATCGCCACCAAGCTCACGGTCAGCCCGCTTACCGTGAAGACCCACGTCAGCCGCGCGATGACCAAGCTCTACGCCCGCGACCGCGCCCAGCTGGTGGTCCTCGCCTTCGAGAACGGACTGGTCGCCCGCCCCGCCAGCTAGCCCGCGCGGCACTGATCCGGGCGGTCCCCCCGCGACGTACTAGGAGCGGGCAGGCGACGCCGCCTGCCGCATCCAGAGCGGGGAGGGGACCCATGGCGATCGTCGTAATCTTCAGCTTCCCAGGCGGAACCGTCGAGCAGTACGAGGCAGTGTGCCGCGAGGTAACAGGCGGCAAGCCGATGATGAGCTCGCTAGCGGACTGGCCGGGTGGCGGCTGCCTAGCACACACGGCCGGAGTGACGCCCGACGGGCTCACGGTCGTCGACGTCTGGGAGTCGCCGGAGAAGTTCCAGGCGTTCGGCGAGATGCTGATGCCGCTCGTCCAGAAGACGGGGCTCCAGCCGAACGAGCCGATCGTCTACCCGGCGCACAACTTCGTGAAGGAGTAAGCCACGATGACACCGCAAGAGGCCCTGTCCGCCGCGGCCGGGCGCTGGAACGCCGGCGATCTCGACGGGTACCTGACGCTGTACGACGAGGGCATCCGGCTGCACGGCTACTCCCCAGAGCCCATGGACAAGGTCCAGGTCCGGGGCTTCTACCAGGGGATCTTCCGGTCTTTCGACTCGCCGAAACTGGAGTTCCACGAGGTCCTGTGGGACGGCGGCATGTGCGCCATCCGGTTCACCATGACCGGCCGTCACGTGGACGAGTTCATGGGCGTGCCGGCGACCGGGGCCTCGATCGCGCTGCCGGGCATCACGATCCTGCACTTCCGCGGCGACCGGTGCGTCGAGCGCTTCTCGCAAGCCGACATGCTGGGGCTGCTCGTCCAGGTTGGCGCGGTCCCGGCACCGGCCTAGGTGGCGCGAGTACTCCGCGCGGAGTACGCCGTGTGACTACCCGGCCTGCTTAAGTGCCTTCCGCTGTAGGACGCGGTTGAGGGGCCGGTTCGCGACCCTTGAGGTATGCAGACGGGAGATGGCCTGCTCGGCGGCCTTGGCCGAGCCTGTTACCGGCACCGCAAGACGACCCTGCTCACCTGGGTCGTGGGGGTAGCGGTGCTCATCACGCTGTGGATGCGGTTCGGCGCCGCGGCGGACAACTCGTTCAGCGGCGCCGACCACGGGCAGACGCTGCTCAACCAGCACTTCGCCCGGCAGTCGGGAGACTCGCTGACGCTCGCGATCAGCTCAGCGCAGCCGGTCACCTCGCCCGCGGTGCGGGCGCAGGTCGCGAGCGCGCTCGTTCCCTTCGAGCACGCGCCGCACGTCACCGGGGTGACCGACCCGTACACCACGCCGGGGCACGTGTCGCGGGACGGGCACATCGCGTATGCCACCGTGCAGTTCAGCGTCTCGGGGAACGACATCTCCGCCGGCGAGACGAAGATGCTGATGAACGACGCCACCAAGGCGAGCGGGCACGGCGTGACGTTCAGCCTCGGCGGGGACGTGGTGGACCTCGCCGAGACGCCCTACGGCGGGGCGGACAACGGCATCGGGGTCGGGGCGGCGATGCTGGTGCTGCTGATCGCGTTCGGCTCGCTGCTGGCGATGGGGCTGCCGGTGGCGACCGCGCTGTTCGGCATCGGAGGCGGGCTGTCGCTGATCGCGCTGCTCGGCCACATCTTCCCAGCGCCGTCGTTCTCCCCGATCGTCGCGGCGCTGATCGGCCTCGGCGTCGGTGTGGATTACGCGCTGTTCATCCTCACCAGGTTCCGAACCGAGCTGCGCGGCGGGCGGACCGCCGAGGAATCGGCCGTTACCGCGATGCGGACCGCCGGGGTCTCCGTGCTCACCGCGGGCACCACGGTGGTGATCGGCATGCTCGGGCTGCTTGTGCTGCGCCAGTCGCTGCTCAACGGGGTGGCGGTCGCGGCGGCGGCCACGGTTGCCATGACCGTGCTCGGAGCGCTGACCCTGCTGCCTGCCCTGCTCGGGCTCACCGGGACGCGGCTCGGCAAGGCCACCATCCTCGAAAGGCGGAGGAACCGCCGGGAGGCGCGGGACGGGACAAGAGGCGGCCGCTCACGTTCGGAAAGATGGGCTTTGTTCATCCAGAGGCACAAGGTGATGGCAGCGCTGTCCGCGACCGCGTTCATCCTGCTGCTGGCCGCCCCGGTGCTCACGATGAAGCTGTCGTTCCCCGACGAGTCCGCGCAGGCGCGGGGCACGATGGGGTACGCGAGCTACGCGGCCATGGCGCGCGGGTTCGGGCCGGGGTTCGACGCGCCGCTGATCGTCGCCGCGGCGCTGCCCTCCGCGGCCGCCGGAGCGGACATGGCGCACGTCGAGGCCGCGCTGGCCAGGACGCCGGGCGTCGCCGCCGTGACCCCGCCGGTCGTCAGCAGGGACGGGCAGGCCGCGCTGCTCATCGCCTACCCCACGACCGGGGCGCAGGACGCGGCGACCAACGCGCTCGCCAACACGATCTCCGGCCAGGTGCTGCCGGAGGCGACCGCGGGGACCGGGATCCACGCCTACCTGACCGGGCCGAACGCCGCGAACGTCACGTTCTCGAACCTCATCGGCCAGCGGCTGCCGTGGCTGATCGGCGCCGTCGTGGGGCTGTCGATGCTGCTGCTGCTGTTCGTGTTCCGTTCGGTCGTGATCCCGGTGAAGGCCGCCGTGATGAACCTGCTGTCCATCACCGCCGCGTACGGCGTGCTGACGGCGGTGACGCAGTGGGGGTGGGGCGGCAGGCTGTTCGGCTTCCCCGAGCCGATGCCGGTGACGACCTGGGTGCCGGTGTTCCTGTTCGTGATCCTGTTCGGGCTGTCGATGGACTACGAGGTGTTCCTGCTGTCCCGGATCCGCGAGTCCTACCTGGAGTCCGGAGACAACTCGGCGGCGGTGGTGTCCGGGCTGGCGTCCACCGCACGGGTGATCACCGCGGCCGCGGCGATCATGGTGGTCGTGTTCCTGTCGTTCTGCCTGACGCCCGACCCGGGGGTGAAGCAGGTCGGGCTCGGGCTCGCCGTCGCGGTGCTGATCGACGCGACCGTCGTCAGGCTCGTCCTGGTGCCCGCGGTGATGGAGATGCTGGGCAAGGCGAACTGGTGGATGCCGCGGTGGCTGGCTAGAGTGATGCCCGCTCCGCAACTGAGCAGCCACCAGGCCACCGAGCCGCTGCTGAAGACGGGAAACCATGCCTGAACCCGAGATGACCCGGGCCATGTACGGGCCTGACATCACCTTCGCCGGGGTGCCGCGCGCCTCGCTGCCGGAACTCCCCGAACTGGACATCGTCTTCGTCGGCGCGCCGTTCGACGGCGGGACCTCGCACCGGCCCGGCACCCGGTTCGGACCGCAGGCCATCCGCGGCACCGACTACCTGCCGCACGACGCCTCCCGGCCGCACCTGGCGCTCGGCGTCGACCCGCTGCAGGAGCTGCGGGTGGCGGACGCGGGGGACGTGGTGATGCCGTCCGGGGAAACCGAGAAGTCGCTCAAGCGGCTCGAAGACGCGGTTCTCGCGGTGGCGGCGTCGGGGGCGATCCCGGTGATCCTCGGCGGCGACCACACGGTCACGTTCCCCGATGCGACCGGCGTGGCCAGGCACGTCGGGTGGGGGCGGGTGTCGCTGATCCACTTCGACGCGCACGCGGACACCGGGAATACGCAGTGGGGCTCGCTGTACGGGCACGGCACGCCGATGCGGCGGCTGATCGAGTCCGGCGCGGTGCGCGGCGACCGGTTCCTGCAGATCGGGCTGCGCGGATACTGGCCGGAGCCGCCGACGCTGGCCTGGATGGCGGAGCAGCGGATGCGGTCGTTCGAGATGACCGAGGTGGTGACCCGCGGGCTCGACGCGTGCCTGACGGAGGCGTTCGAGATCGCGCTTGACGAGTGCGACGCGGTGTTCCTGTCGGTGGACGTGGATGTGGTGGACCCGGGGATGGCGCCGGGCACCGGCACCCCGGAACCCGGCGGCCTGACCGCGCGGCAGCTGCTGGACGCGGTGCGCCGCATCGCGATGGAGCTGCCGCTGGCCGGTATCGACGTCGTGGAGGTGGCGCCGCCGTACGACCACGCGGAGGTGACCGGATTCCTCGCCAACCGCGTGGTGCTCGAGGCGCTGTCCGGCATCGCCTGGCGGCGCCGGTCGCTGGCCGCCGACCCGGCGCGCCCGGCACGCCGCCCGGAATCGCCGCTCCTCGAGGGCCGCGGCTAGGAGGTGGCCATGACTGCGCCTGTGCCTGGGCTTGAGGCGGCGTTTGAGGTGGATGCGCGGCTCGGGCCGCTTGAGGATCACGGTGTGACGCGGGCCGGGCACCGGCGCGTCGTGCCGGTCGCCGGCGGCCGGATCAGCGGGCTGTTCGACGCTGAGATACTGCCCGGCGGGGCGGACTGGCAGATCGTCCGGCCCGACGGCGCCGTCGAGATCGACACCAGGTACTCGGCGCGGACCGCCGCCGGGGAGTATGTCCACTTCCGGACGTCGGGCGTGCGCAGCGGGCCGCCGGAGATCCTGGAGGCGCTGCTGCGCGGGGAGCCCGTGGACCCGTCGGAGTACTACTTCCGCGTCGCGGTGCACCTGGAGACGTCCGCGCCCCGGCTGGCCTTCCTCGAGCAGTCGATCTTCGTGGCGTCGGCGATCCGCGAAGCGAACGCCGTGCGGTACACGGCCTACCGGGTCACCTGAGCCCTGCCATGATGCACCGGTCTGAGGTGAAGTGCCAGGTCAAGGCCGCTATGTGCGGAACTGATAAATCTCGTAGATGGGCCTAGGGGGACAGAAAAAGACGGTCTATAGTCAGACCATGCTGGACGTAACCAGGCTCCGCGTGCTGGTCGCCGTCGCCCGGCACGGCTCGGTGACCGCAGCGGCCCATGCGCTGAACTACGCGCAGCCCTCGGTCAGCCATCACCTGGCGCGGCTCGAGGCCGAGACAGGCACGAAGCTCGTCCAGCGGGCCGGACGCGGGATCCGGCTGACCGACGCCGGGCGGCTGCTCGCCGAGCGCGGCGCCGAGGTCATCGGCCGCCTCGACGCGGCGGAGAACGAGCTCGCGGTCTACAGCGGCATGCGCGCGGGACGGCTGCGGCTCGCCGCGTTCCCGTCGGCGCTCGGCACGATCGTGCCCGCCGCCGCGGCGATGCTGCGCGAGCGGCACCCCAGCGTTGACCTGCGGCTGAACGAGGCCGAGCCGCCGGAGGCGGTGCGCATGCTGCGGGCCGGCTACGTAGACGTCGCGCTGGTCTTCAGGCACGAGCCGGAAGGAGACGCCGTCGACGAAGGCGACGCGGAGCCGCTGGCCGCGGAGACGGGCGACATGCGCGAGCAGATGCTGCTGTCCGAAGCCGTGTACCTGATCATGCCGTCGGCGCCCAAGGGCGAGCCGCTGCTCGCCCCGGCGGTGACCGAGATATGGCCCGCCGACCTGGCGCGGCTGTCCGGGCAGCGCTGGATCGCCGGCTGCGACCGGTGCCGGGAGCACCTGCTCAGGCAGTGTGCCGTGGCCGGGTTCACGCCGAAGGTCGCGTTCACCACCGACGACTTCGTCGCCGTGCAGGCCCTGGTGATGGCCGGCCTCGGCGTGGCGACGCTGCCCGCGATGGCGCTGCAGGCGGCCCGCAACCCCGGCGTGCGCACGGTGCGGCTGCGTGGCAGCCGGCGCAGTGTGGTGGCGGTCCGCTACGGCGAGCCGCCGGACCCGCCGGCCACGGCGCTGTTGCTCGACGTGCTCCGCGTCGCCGCCGCGCCGTCGGTTCCGTCGCCAGCGGCGGCCGCGTCACTGGTGACGGCCGCCGAGCTGGCGGAGGCGGCGACACCGGCGGTGTAACCGGGGGCGCGCCTGGCCAGCCGGTGCCCCAGCCGCTGGCTCGGCTTCTCGATCGTATAGTAGGTGAGCGCGCTGACCGCGATGATCACGACCGTCAGCGCGACGAACACCCCCGCCTGGACCGGCTCCGTCGAATGGTCCAGGCGGTGCAGCGCGGGGACATCCCGGTAGGCGTCGAACACCAGCGGATGCAGCAGGTAGACCGAGTAGCTGATCACGCCGAGCCAGGCCGCGGCCCACGGCACCTTCCGGTTCCTCGCCGCCATCCCCAGGCCGAACGTGGCCGCGGCGAGCAGGATCGAGGTCGCCCACTGGACCTGCCAGTGGTGACCCATGCGCGCCCCGTGCCATAGCCCCGCGGCGGTGGTGAGCGCGAGGACGGCGAGCACCGTGCCCGCGGCCACGAGCCGGTTCAGCTGTCCCTGCTCGGCCCGGTAGATCACGGTCCCCGTGAACATCAGCGCCAGGATCTCGTACCCCGACCAGGGGTACGGCGATCCCTGGTTGACGCTGACCAGGATCAGCGCGGTGAGCGCGGCGAGGGCCCCGCCCAACCGCGCCGGCCAGCGCTTGTCGGTGACGGCCGCCGCGATGCCGCCGATGATCAGTGCGTCGGCGGCCACGTTGAGCCAGAGCGGGCCATGGCCGTAATGCTGCGCCCAGCGGGCAAGCGCCGCCATCGGCAGCACGCCGCCGAGCGCGACCGCGCCGATCGCGAAGGTCAGTGCGTAGCTGCCGCTGCGAGCGTGGATCTTCCAGCTGAACAAGGCCGCGAGCAGCAAGTAGAAGACCATCTCGTAGGAGAGGGTCCACGTCACGTTCGGCACGTTGGGGCCGGTAAGCAGGTTCGGCAGCATGAGCAGCCATGACATGACCGACGTCAGCGGGTGGTGCTCGGCGCCCCTGATCGTGCCGAACCTGTTCCAGTAGGCGACGGCGGCCAGCACGATAGCCGCCGCGTACATCGGGTACAGCCGGAACCCGCGGCTGGTCCAGAACGCCCGCAGGCTGCCCTTGCGCTCCAGCGACGCGGGCACGATATAGCCGCTGACCAGGAAAAACACGAAGACGCCGTACTCGCCGAAGTTGAACCACTGATACAGGAAGCTCCGCGCGGGAAGCAGCAGCAGCGTCGAGCCGTGGTCGAACACCACGCAGAGGGCGGCGAACCCGCGCAGCGCGTCCAGCCACGCCAGCCTGCTTGTGGTTCCTGCGGTCTTCGGCATCTCGCCGTACGTTACCCCACCGCGCTGTCAAGGTAAGCACGTTGTAGCCTGCGCGGGATGCGACGGGTAGGTTACGTGGTATGCCGACAGAGTCCCGGGCCGAGGGCGCGACGCTTTCCGCGGACACGCGCTGGCTTACTCCTGACGAGCAGCGCGCCTGGGGTACGTACATCCGGCTGGCGAAGATGCTGATGCGGCAGCTCGACAGGGACCTGCACCCGTTCGGGCTCTCCACCAACGACTACGAGATCCTCGTCGAGCTGTCAGAGGCGCCGGAGACACGGCTGCGGATGACCGAGCTCGCCGACCTCACCGCCCAGTCCCGCAGCAGGCTCTCCCACCAGATCACCCGCATGGAGGTCAAGGGACTCGTCCGCCGCGAGGGCTGCGACGGGGACAAGCGCGGCACGTTCGCGGTGATCACCCCGCGCGGCCAGGCGCTCATCGAGCGGGTCGCCCCGTCCCACGTGGACAGCGTCCGGCGGCACTTCATCGACCAGATCTGCCCCGAGCACCTCAAGGTGCTCACCGAAGCCTACGAACCGGTCTTCAACCGCCTCCGCAAGGTCCGCGACCGGGACTAGCGGCTAGAAGAGCACCGACATGAACTCGCCGACTTCGCGGAAGCCGGCGCGGCGGTAGGCGGCCCTGGCCGGGGCGTTGAAGTCGTTGACGTAGAGCGACACCACTGGCGAGATCGAGCGGCGGGCCTCGTTGACCACGGCGGCCATGCCGGGCGCCGCCAGGCCCTGGCCGCGGAACTCAGGGCGGACCCAGACGCCCTGGACCTGACAGGCCTGCGGAGTGGCGGCGCCGACCTCGGCCTTGAAGATCACCCGGCCGTCCTCGATCCGCACGAACGCGCGGCCCGCCCGCACCAGCTCGCTGACCCGCGCGCGGTAGGCGGCGCCCCCGTCGCCCGAGAGCGGCGAGACACCGACTTCCTCCGTGAACATGGCTATCGAGGCGGGAAGCAAAATATCAATTTCGTCAGAACGTACGCGCCTGACTGCGGGATCGGCAGCTATCTCCGGCGGACCGTCGATGGCCATCAGCGGCTGCGCTGCCCGCACGTCGCGCGCCGGGCCCCAGTGCGGGCGCAGCAGTCCCCAGAGCTGCGCCACCGCGGCGGACGGCCCGACGAGCGAGGAGCAGCGACGGCCCTGGCGCAGCGCCCGCTCCGCGAACGCGGTCACCGCCGCCTGGGCGGCCTGCACCGGGACCAGATTCGCGCCGGCGTAGCACAGCGCGGTCAGCTGGCCGCCTGGCTCGAAGCCCCAGATCTGGGCACCGAGGCGGCCCGGCTCGAGCCCGAAGGCCCGGATACGAGACGCGACGAACACATTTGCCACCGGGTCGGTGTCGCACAACGCGAGCGCCGCGGCCCGGTCGCGGTCGTCGAGCAGCCGGGCCGGCTCCGACCGCGGCCTAACGCGCAACATGATGTCAGCCTAACTGCCCAACGGCGACGGCGCTTAACGCCCCGCATCTGAGCCGGATGTAAGTGCCGCCACGCGCTGCTGGCCGCCGCCGCGGCCGCGAGCGCGGCGCAGAGCGCCAGCGCCAGCACCGGCTGGCGGGCAGCCGCTGCGGCGAGCGCCGCGCCGGCGGCGGCACCGCCGTTCATCACCGAGTTCAGCCAGCCTTGCGCCTCGGTGCTGCCGCCGGAGACGGCCCCCGCGGACTCGCCGGAAGCACCGGAAGCACCGGAAGCGCTAGAAGCGCTAGAAGCGCTAGAAGCCAGGTTGAACAGGGTGGCGAGCGACGGGCCAAGGCACAACCCCGCCAGCGGCGCCGCGAGGGCGACCAGGGGAGCGTACAGGCTCGCCGCGGTCAGCACCGCGAGGCCGAGGGCGTAGCAGGACAGCAGCCGCGGCAGGCGGCGGCTCGCCTCCCTTCCCAGGGCACCCGTCCCGCGGGCGCCGAGCAGCAGGCTGCCGACGATGCTGCCTGCCGAGACCCCCGCGAGCAGCGGACCCGCCGCCCACAGCGCGTGGTGCTGTCGCACGTAGCCGGTCAGCGCCACCTCGGTGGCGGCGAGCGCAGCGTTGAGGAGACCACCTGTGACGAGCAGCCGCCGCAGTGCCGGGGAAGCCAGCGGCCCTGGGGCGGAACGCGCTCGATGGGCCATCGACCGCCATAGAGGGTGGACGATGGGCCATCGACCACCTTTGCGGCGGGGCGTAAGGAGGCGACCGGTCTCGGCGTCCGCGCCGGCAGGCGGGGATCGCCGGGCGATGATCACGATCGCCGCGCCGATCAGCGCGAGCAGCACGCCGACGGCCGCTGCCGGGGCGACACCGGCCGCCAGCGCGCTGGCCACGACGGGCCCAGTGAGGTAGGCGAAGTCGAAGACGGCCGCGTCCAGGGCGAACGCGGTCTGCCGCAGCGCGCCCGCCGCGCACGCCGACCACAGGCTGCGCATCCCGGGGCTGAGCGGGGGGACGATGAGTCCGGCCGCCGCGGCGGCCGCGACCAGCAGCCAGCCGGGCGCTCCGGTCAGCGACCCGGCGAGCAGGCCAAGCAGCGCGACCGTGTACCCGCAGCCGCAGGCGGCGCAGACCCTGGCCAGCCCGTACCGGTCCGCCAGCCGGCCGCGCAGCGGACCCGTCACGGCCTGCCCGAGCGTGTAGCCGGCCACGACGAGGCCCGCGGTGGTCATCGGGGCATGCGTCGCCGCCATCAGCAGCAGGGTGATGGTGACCATCCCCTGCGGCAGCCGGGCGCAGACGTCCGCCACCGCCAGCCCGCGCAGCGCAGGCTCACCGAGCAGCCGCCGGTACGGCCCTGGCGCCCCCGGCGCCTCCGCGGCTTCGGAAACCGCGCTCACCGCGTCAGCGGCACGCTAGCTGCCGGGGGCGGGGTCGGGGACGGCCGGGCAGGTGGCGTTGACCAGGCCCGGGGCGTTCGGCACGGCGCCGGTGGCGAGGTAGTTGTTCAGGTAGCCCTGCACGCAGGCGTCGGGCGGGACCTCCTGCGACTGGCCGTGGTTTCCGCTGCCCTCGACGACCACCATCCGCGCGCTCGGCAGCAGCTTGTGCGCGTCCTGCGCGCCCGCGTACGGGGTGGCCGCGTCGAGCGTGCCCTGCAGCATGAGGATGGGCGGCAGCCCTTGCCCCTTGATCTGCAGCGGCTGCGCCGGGCCCTTGACCGGCCAGAACGCGCACGGCGCGTTCATCCAGGTGTTGTCCCAGGCCATGAACGGCGCGGTCTGGTACACCCGGGTGGTGTCCGCGTGCCACTTGGCCCAGTTCCGCGGCCAGTTCACGTCCGCGCACTGCACGGCGTCGTACACGGCCTGCTGCGGCTCGTTCTCCTGCTGCGTGGCGTAGTTCTCCCACACGGTGACCAGGCCGGCCGTCGTGCCGCCGGTGAGATACTGCGACAGCGCTTCCGCGAGACTGGGCCACGTCGTGTTCAGGTAAGCGCCGATCATGAACGTGTCGTCATATTCGTCTGGGCCGATCGGCTGCCCATCAGGCCCGCTGACCGGATTCGCCGCGAGTTGGCCGCGGGCCCGGTAGAAGGCGCTTTGTACCTCGGCGGCCGTGCTGCCCAGGTTGTAGACGCTGTCGTATTTCGCGGTCCAGGCGTAGAACGCGTCGAGCCGGCCCTGGAAGGCGTAGTCCTGGGCAATGTTGTCCTGGTACCAGACGCCCGTCGGGTTCACCGTGCTGTCGAGCACCATCCTGCGGACGCGGCCGGGGAACAGCGTGCCGTACACCTGGCCGAGGTAGGTGCCCCAGGAGAACCCGTAGTAGGTGATCTTCTGCACGCCGAACGCCTGGCGTATCAGGTCCATGTCGCGGGCCATGTTAACGCTGGTCTCGTAGGGCAGCAGCCAGCCGAACCGCTGCTCGCAGTCCGCCGCGTACGCCTTCGCCTTGTTGATGAGCACCTGCTCCGCCGCCGCGTTCGCCGGGATGTAGTCCGGCTGCGCGCCGGAGAAGTAGCCGGGATCGCAGCTCATCGCCGGCACCGACCCGCCGACCCCGCGGGGGTCGAAGCCGACGATGTCGTAGTCCGCGGCCACCTGCGGACTGAGGCTGGTGGCGGTGGCGCCGGCCAGCCAGCGGCCGGGCGCGCCGGGGCCGCCGGGGTTGACGAGCATCACGCCCTGCTGCTGGCTCTGCGGTGCCGTGGCGGGGACCATAGAAAGCGCGATCGTGATCTTGCGGCCGCCGGGGTCCGCGTAGTTCAGCGGAACCTGGAGCGAGGCGCACTCCATCCCGGCGAGCTGCTTCCCGCACGCGGACCAGCGCAGGGCGCTGCCCGCGCTCCCCGACGGGACGACGGCCGGCGACCCCGCACTGCCGCCCGCGCTCGCGCCCGGGGCGGTCGCGGGTTCCGCGGTGATAGCGGAGCAGGCGGACAGCGCGACGGTCACGGCCAGTGCGGCGAGGGTGGCGACACCAGCGGCGCCACGGCGGGGAAACGACACGGCTTCCATCTTGCCTCATCGTGCTGACAGCTTTCGACACGGACCGCCATCAATTCGACACGCGCCGATGTTAATTCGACACCGCCAGTGCCTATTAACTCTGGGTTCTAGCTCAAAGATCTCAGTTCAGAGTTTCTTCTCGCGTTCACGGCATCTTTCCGACACTCTTGGCCGTAACCGAACAAGGCGTTCAAGCGTCATACTTTAAACTGTTCGGACCGTATTGAGGGGGGTAGGGAGTGCTGGCTAGACATCGCCAGTCCCTGATCTTGCAGGCCGTCAGGAGTGACGGCAGTGCACGGGTCAGCGACTTGACGCAACAACTAGGCGTCTCCGACATGACCATAAGACGGGACCTCGAGGTCCTGGCGAGAGATGGACTCGTAGAAAAGGTGCACGGTGGCGCGGTGCTGCCCGGGTCACACAATACCCACGAGCCCAGCCTCGAAGACCGACTGGTCCTGGAACGCCCGGAGAAAACATCCATCGCCCGCGCGGCCGCCAGCCTTGTCAGGCCCGGCACCGCGATCGCAATCGCTGCGGGCTCGACCACGTTCGCGCTGGCCCAGTGCCTGCTTGACGTGCCCGGGCTCACCATCGTCACCAACTCGCTGCGGGTGGCGAACCTGTTCAATGGCAACCGCGGCCCCGACGGCACCTCGGTGCTCGTGACGGGCGGCATGCGCGCGACCTCGGACGCGCTCGTCGGCCCGGTGGCCGACCTGACGATCCGGTCGCTGCACTTCGACACGCTGTTCATCGGCTGCACGGGGATCGACGCGGAAGTCGGCCTCACCACGCCGAACCTGGCCGAAGCCGAGACCAACCGCTCGCTCATCAAGGTAGCGCGCCGGGTCGTCGTCCTCGCCGACCACAGCAAGTGGGGCGTGGTCAGCCTCGCTTCCTTCGCCACCCTGGACGAGGTCAACGTGCTGGTCACCGACAGCCTGCTGTCGGCCGACGCGCAGGCGATCCTCACCACCCAGGTGGGCGAGATTCTCGTATAGGGCCGCTCGGCCCGTTGGGGGGTGCGGGGGGACCATCTGTCCCCCCGCCGCCTATGCCTCAGGATGCCTCAGGTAACAGTCACGATCGGCTGGCCGGGCTCGGCGTCCTGCTCTCCGGCCTGCTCTGCCAGCCGCATCGCCTCGTCGATGAGGGTCTCCACGATCCGCGATTCCGGCACGGTCGCGATGACCTTGCCCTTGACGAAGATCTGCCCCTTCCCGTTGCCCGAGGCCACGCCCAGGTCCGCCTCGCGGGCCTCGCCGGGACCGTTCACGACGCAGCCCATCACGGCGACCCGCAGCGGGACCTCAAGGCCGGTCAGTCCCGCGGTGACCTCCTCGGCCAGCTTGTAGACGTCGACCTGGGCGCGGCCGCACGACGGGCAGGACACGATCTCCAGGCCGCGCTGGCGCAGCCCCAGCGATTCGAGGATGCCGATGCCGACCTTGACCTCCTCGACGGGAGGCGCGGACAGCGACACCCGGATCGTGTCGCCGATGCCCTGCGCCAGCAGCGCGCCGAACGCGGTCGCCGACTTGATCGTGCCCTGGAAGGCCGGCCCGGCCTCGGTCACGCCGAGGTGCAGCGGGTAGTCGCACTTCGCGGCCAGCAGCCGGTACGCCTGGATCATCACCACCGGGTCGTGGTGCTTCACCGAGATCTTGATGTCGCGGAAGCCGTGCTCCTCGAACAG
>DATBBI010000067.1:0-5406 GCA_036271115.1 Trebonia sp. | reverse complement strand
TCATCAAGGACTTGCCGCACGCCACGACGATCGTGGCCGCGGCGTGCGAGCGCGGCGTGGTGCTGGCGGGCGACCGGCGGGCGACCGCCGGCAACATGATCTCCAAGCGGGACGTCGAGAAGGTGTTCCGCAGCGACGAGTTCTCCGCCATGGCGATCGCCGGGGTGGCGTCGGTCGGGCTGGAGTTCGCCCGGCTGTTCCAGGTGGAGCTCGAGCACTACGAGAAGATGGAGGGCCGGTCGCTGTCCCTCGAGGGCAAGGCGAACCGGCTGGCCAAGATGGTCAGGGACAACCTGGTGCCCGCGATGCAGGGGCTGGCAGTGATCCCGCTGTTCGCCGGCTACGACGAGGAGACCGGGATCGGCCGGATCTTCAGCTACGACGTGGCGGGCGGCCCGTGGGAGGAGCACCGCTTCCACTCGATCGGCTCCGGGTCGGTGTTCGCCAAGAGCGCGCTGAAGAAGCTGTACTCCGACGACATGACGGTCCCCGATGCGGTGCTCGCCAGCGTGCAGGCGCTGTACGACGCGGCCGACGACGACTCCGCGACCGGCGGCCCCGACTTGCCCCGCAAGATCTTCCCTGTCGTCACCACGATCACCGACGACGGCTTCCGGCGGCTGCCGGACGCCGAGGCCGAAGAGTACTCCGAGCAGGTGATAGGGGAGCGGATGCGCTCGCCCGATGGCCCGAAGGCCGCGCTGCGGACCGGTAGCTAACCTTCCACCTCGACCCGAGGAACCTGCAGCAAGGCAATCTCCTAATCCCAGACAACCTGAAGCAAAGGAAGCGCCCGCGGTGTCCATGCCGTTTTACGTGTCGCCCGAGCAGGTCATGCGGGACAAGGCCGACTACGCCCGCTCACGGATCGCCAGGGGCCGCAGCTGCGTCGCGCTGCAGTACGCGGGCGGCATCCTGATGGTGGCGCCGAACCCCTCCACCGCGCTGCACAAGATCAGCGAGCTGTATGACCGGATCGCGTTCGCGGCGGGCGGCCGGTACAACGAGTACGAGGCGCTGCGCAAGGCCGGCGTGACGTACGCCGACGTCACGGGCTACCAGTTCGACCGGCGTGACGTCACGGCGCGGGCGCTGGCGAACTGGTACGCGCAAACACTCGGCAGCATCTTTACCGACTCCAACAAGCCGTACGAGGTGGAGATCGTGGTCGCCGAGGTCGGCGTCACCCCGGACAACGATCAGATCTACCGGATCACCTTCGACGGCTCGGTGTCCGACGAGCCGGGCTTCGTCGCCTTCGGCGGCCAGGCGGACCAGGTGGCGGCCGCCCTGAAGGAGCGCTTCCACGACGGCATGACGCTCACCGAAGCGCTCGGCGCCGCGCTGGAGGCGCTCGCCGCCCCGCCCGCCCAGGGTCCCGGCTCGGGCGCGGGCTCGGCGGCGGGAAACGGCGCCCAGGCCATGGAGCTGAACGCCGCCCGGCTGGAGGTCGCGATCCTGGACCGCGCCCGCGCCCACCGCACATTCCGCCGCCTGCGCGGCCCCCGCCTGGAGGAGCTCCTGGCAGAAAGCCGCGCCGCCACCTCCAGCGACGCCTCCGCAGCCGCAGACTCGGCCTCAGACGCCCCCGCGGCCCAAGCCGCGGAAGCCACCCCCCCGGCCTCCGACGAGCCCCCCACGGGCCCCTCCTCGGCCGCCGGCGACGGCATCCCGAAGCTCTAACCCCGCCTCCGCGCCACCCAACCCCACCCTCGCTCCTAGGTGTGCGATTTCGGGTCTATATGCCCCGGAACAACACACCTAGGGCCATTGGGGCACGACAGGGTACCCGGGGAACCCTCGCGAGGGGTAGCTGCTATCCACACGAGACAGACATTTCGGGCCCGTTATCCACAGGCTCGGTTTGACGCTTCCGCTGCCTAGTGCGTCTCGTAAGGCTTGCGGCGTGGCAATGGAACTTTCACCCGAAGCTCGGGACCTTATTGTGCGCCAGTCAGGCGTCGTTGCTTGCTGGCAGGCCACGCGGCTTGGACTTAGCGCCGAGGCATTCAGGAACCGGCTCAGGCGCGGGGACTGGCAACGGCTGCACCACGGGGTGTACGCGACGTTCACCGGGAGGCCGGACCGGGAGGCGCAACTGTGGGGCGCCCTGCTCCGGGCCGGGCCGGATGCGGTGCTCAGCCATCACACCGCGGCCGAGCGGCACGGACTGCTCTCCCGGCCGAGCGCCGTTATCCACGTCACCGTGCGGTCAGGCCATAACCCGGCGCGTGGCAATAAGATCCCTGGCCTTGTCATTCACCGGTCCGACAGCGCGCTAGGCAGGCGTCATCCCGCCATGGCGCCGCCGTGCACCCGCGTCGAAGACACCGTGCTCGACCTCATCAGGATGGCCCGCACCGCTGATGAGGCTTATGACTGGGTCTGCAAGGCACTCGGTCAACGGCGTACCACGGCGGAGCGGATCCGTGCCGCGCTGGACACTCGCGACAGGTTTCCCCCGCGGAGCGAGGTCCAGGCAGCGCTAGACGATGCCGGCGAAGGCATGCTCTCGTGGCTCGAACGCAGGTACGTTCGTGGCGTGGAACGCCCGCATGGGCTGCCCGCGGCCAGACGGCAGGCTCGCGTCCGGCACGGGACAGGCAACAGGTACCTGGACAACCTTTACGAGGCCTATCGGCTCTGCGTCGAACTCGACGGAGCCGCCGCCCACCCTGCCGAGAAACGATGGCACGACAATCGCCGGGATCGCGCCAACCTCGCCGTCGCCCAGACGGTCACCGTCCGCCTTGGCTTCCTCGACCTGGTGGATCAAGCCCACGCGTGCAAGACCGCCGCGGAGATAGCTAAGGTCCTCGGCGACCGCGGCCCCGCCGTCGGTCGCGCTTGCGCCGCTCCGGCCTGTCCGCTGACACGTCAGACACCTAGAGCTTAGGCGGCCTAGAGCGGGATGTTCTTGTGGGCGCCGCGGCGTTGCGGGGCGTCGGCGATCGCCGACGCGATCGCGGACGCCGTTGCCGCCGGGGAGATGATCTCGTCGATGACGCCGATCTCTACCGCGCGGTCCAGGCCGCCGACGGTGGCGGCGTGCTCGGCGGCGAGCTCCTGCTCCGCGTCGTGCAGTTCCTCAGCGGGGACGGCGGCCAGCCGCCGCTTGTGCAGGATGCGGACCGCGGCGAGCGGGCCCATGACCGCGACCTCGGCCTCCGGCCACGCGAATACCTTCGTCGCCCCCAGCGACCGGGAGTTCATCGCGATGTAGGCGCCGCCGTAGGCCTTGCGGGTCACCAGCGTCACGCGGGGCACGGTGGCCTCGGCGAAGGCGTGCAGCAGCTTCGCGCCGCGGCGCACCACGCCGTCCCACTCCTGCCCCACGCCCGGCAGGTACCCCGGCACGTCCACCAGCACGACCAGCGGCACCCCGAACGCGTCGCAGAACCGGACGAACCGCGCCGCCTTCTCCGCGGACGCCGAGTCCAGGCAGCCGCCCAGGCGCATCGGGTTGTTGGCGATCACGCCGACGGTGCGGCCGGCGAGCCGGCCGAGGGCCGTGACGATGTTCGGCGCCCACTTGGGGTGCAGTTCGATCCCCGGCTCGTCGAGCAGCCGCGCGGTGACCCCGTGCACGTCGTACGCGCGCCGCGCGGAGTCCGGCAGCACGCCCGACAAGTCCCGGTCCACAACGGAATCCGGCGAGATCTTCCCCTGCTCCGACAGCAGCGCCACCAGCGTGCGGGCGTACCCCAGGGCCGCCTCGTCGTCGTCGGCCACCAAGTGCACCACGCCCGACCTGCGGCTGTGCACCTCCGGGCCGCCCAGCCGCGCCATGTCGACGTCTTCGCCGGTCACCGACCGCACCACGTCAGGCCCGGTAACGAAGATCCGGCCGTGGCGGGACAGGATCACGACGTCCGTCAGGGCCGGCCCGTACGCGGCGCCGCCGGCCGCCGGGCCGAGCACCACGGAGATCTGCGGTACCACGCCGGACGCCGCCGTCATCGCGGCGAACACGGTACCGACGCCGTGCAGCGACGCGACGCCTTCGGCCAGCCGGGCGCCGCCGGAGTGAAACAGGCCGATGATCGGCACGCCGCGGGCGATGGCCTCGTTGTAGGCCGCGACGATCACCGCACAGCCGTCGGTGCCCATCGCGCCGCCCTGGACCCGCGGGTCGGAGGCGTACGCGACCGCGCCGGACCCGTCGATCAGGCCGGACGCGGCGATCGCGCCTGCCCCGTCGGGGGCGACGGAGGGGAGCAGGGTCATGGTGCCGGGGTCGAACAGCGCGGTGAGCCTGGCGGCCGGGTCGCGCGGCAGGGAAACAGGGGCGGCTGGCGCCCCGTCAGCGGGCGTCCCGTCAGCAGACTTCTCGGAAACGGCGGTCATTACAGATCAGCCCTCCTCAGCGGAGCCTTCGGGTGCCGGCGGAACGTACTCGGTGAACACCAGCGCCACGTTGTGCCCGCCGAAGCCGAACGCGTTGTTGAGCACCGCCATCGGCCCGTCGGCGCCGGGGCGCGGCGCGAGCGGGGTCGCCTTCGTGGCCACCGAAATCGTCACCTCGTCGTCCAGGTCGTCGAGGTTGATGGTCGGCGGCGCGACCCGGTCGGCCAGCGCCTTGACGCTGGCCACCGACTCGATCGCGCCGGCGCCGCCGAGCAGGTGCCCGGTCATCGACTTGGTGGCGGACACGGCGACCGAGGACGAGAAGTCCCCGAAGACCGTCTGGATGGCCCGCGCCTCCAGCGGGTCGCCTTCCGGCGTGGACGTGGCGTGCGCGTTGATGTGCGTCACCTGCGCGGGGGACGCGGCAGCGTCCTTGAGGGCGGCGGACATGGCGAAGGAGACCCCGCTTCCGTCCGGCGACCCGTGCGAGATGTGGAACGCGTCGGCGGAGTACCCGGCGCCCGCCGCCACGGCGTAGATCCGCGCGCCGCGCGCCAGGGCGTGCGGCAGCGACTCCAGGATCAGCACGCCGGCGCCCTCGCCGAGCACGAACCCGTCCCGTCCCTTGTCGAACGGCCGGGACGCCCGCATCGGCTCGTCGTTGCGAGTGGACATCGCGCGCATCGCGGCGAACGCGCCGATGTTCAGGGCCATGATCGCCGCCTCGGTCCCGCCCGCCACGACGACATCGGCGCGGCCGGAACGGATCATGTCGATGCCGTACCCGATGGACTCCGCACCGGACGCGCACGCGCTCACCAGCGCGTGCGCCCCGGCCTTGGCGCCTAGTTCGATGCTGATCCAGCCGGCCGCGCCGTTGGGCATCAGCATCGGGACCGTGTACGGCGAGATGCGGTCCCAGCCGCGCTCGCGGAGCGTGTCATAACCGGCGAGCGTGGAGCCGATGCCGCCGATGCCGCTGCTCACCGCGACGCCGAGCCGGTACGGCTCCACCGTCGGCGAGCCCGCGTCCGCCCAGGCCTCGCGGGTCGCGACGAG
>DATBBI010000066.1:0-12133 GCA_036271115.1 Trebonia sp. | reverse complement strand
CCGACGAGCGCCGGAAGCTGAGCGCCTGGCCGGCCAGCGAGCCCAGCCAGCAGGCGAGCAGCAGCGGGAAGAACAGGTTCTGGACCAGGTTCCACCAGCCGTAGCCGGGGGTGTTCCCGTTGAGCTGCAGCAGGTTCCCGCCGGAATCGACCCGGACGTGGTGGCTCGCCAGGACGCTCGCCGTGATCACGATCGCGCCGGTGATCCATACCACGGCTACCGTCACGTAGACGCCCACCAGCCACCGCCACCGCGCCGCGGGCAGCCGGCCGTCGGGGAACACCAGGAGGAGCAGGCCGAAGCACAGGATCGCGGGCGCCCAGCCGGGCTGGGCGAGCAGCGCCACCCCGCCGAGCGGCAGGTCACCGTGCCTGAGCCCGTAGTCGGCCACCGTGTAGTAACTGGCATCCTCGGTGACGGCGCCGAAGAAGGCCCCGGCGAGCATGATCCAGCCGAGCGCGTTGCCGGGCCTGCGCCAGGCCAGTACGAAGCCAGCCGCCCCGAACGCGGCCGACACCCACACCGGCACCCCGCCGCCGCCCGCGTTCAGGTTCTGGTGCGCCAGCCCGGACAGCGGCACGGCGGCCGCGAACAAGGCCAGCAGGACCCCGCCGATGACCAGGCAGGCCGCCCGTGACGTCAGCCGTATGCTCCCCACAAGCGCCTACGGTACGCGCGGAGCGTTCCGGGAACGTTACCGTTCTTACTGTTAGCCGGTCAGTCACGCATACCTGGCCTCGTCCGTGGCATGCTTACGCGGATGGAAGGGAAGACGAGCCGGCGCGCCTTCCTCGGCCTGGCCGCGGCGGGCGTGGCGGCCGGGGTCGCAGCCGGGGCCGCCAAGATCTTCGGCCACCCCGCGCCCTCCGGGCATCCGGCCGCGCTGGCCGCGTCTCCCCGCACGTGGAAGCCCCCGGTGCCGGAGAACTCGCTGCCCGGCGACGCGCACTGGCAGGTGCATAACCTCGGCGCGGAGCACGAGATCGAGGGGTACACGGGCACCGCGAGCGTACTGACCGGCGAGTCGTTCCCGCTGTTCGTCTCCACCACCTCGAGCGGTTTCCGGGTGACCGCGTTCCGGCTCGGCTGGTATCAGGGCACCGGCGCGCGCAAGGTCTGGTCCTCGGGGCCGGTGCACGGCGCCCGGCAGAAGAGCGCCGCCGTCGTGCAGCCGACCAACACGGTCGTCACCGACTGGGACCCGGTGGTGCACGTGCCCACCGACGACTGGCCCGCCGGCGCGTACCTGCTCAGGCTCGACGCCGACTCCGGCGCGCAGCGGTACGTGCCGATCACCGTGCGGTCCGCCTCGACGGCCGGCAAGATCGTGATCAAGAGCTGCGTGCAAACCTGGCAGGCCTACAACTTGTGGGGCGGCTACGACCTGTACAAGGACGCGGCGGGCGCGTACTCGAACCGGTCGCTGGTGGTCAGCCTGGACCGGCCGTACGACGCCAACGGCGCCGATTACTTCCTCACCTATGAGCGCAACGTCGTCAAGCTCGCCGAGCACCTGGGCCTGAACCCGGCCTACGTGACCAGTATGGACATCGCCGCCGACCCGCACCTGCTCGACGGCGCCAGCGCGCTGCTCTCGCTGGGCCACGACGAGTACTGGACGCCTGAGGAGCGCGCGAACGTCACGGCGGCGCGGAACGCCGGGGTGAACCTGGCGTTCCTGGGGGCGAACGCGCTGTTCCGCCGCACCCGGCTGCAGTCGTCCGCGCTCGGCGCCGCCCGCGAGGTGGTCTGCTACAAGACCTCGTATGCCGAGGACCCGCTGTACCACAAGGACCCGACGGAGGTCACCAGCGACTGGCGCGAGCCGCCGAACTCCGACCCGGAGTCCTCGCTGATCGGCACGATCTACGAGGGCTACCCGTGCGACGCCTCGTTCGTGGTCTCCAGCCCGTCGAGCTGGGTGTACGCCGGCACGGGCGTGTCGGCGGGCACGAGCTTCCCCCACCTGGTCGGCGTCGAGTACGACCGGGTGAACCCGGCCTACCCGGTGCCGCGCCCCATCGAGGTGCTGTCCCACTCGCCGCTCACCTGCCAGGGCGCGTCCAGCTACGGGGATTCCGCCTACTACACCCACATCAGCGGCGCGGGCGTCTACAACTGCGGCACGATGCGCTGGGTGGAGGCCATCTACGGCGACCAGCCGCACGGCATCGGCGGCAACACCCCGGACTTCGTCCGCCAGGTGACGACGAACATCCTGCGCGCCTTCGCCGACGGCCCGGCCGCCGCGCAGCACCCGGCGCACGACAACCTGGTCGCCACCCACGAATACGTCGGCGACCCGGTGGGCAACCCGCAAAACCTTCAGTAGCCCGCCTCGCTCAGGACCGTCCTCCCGGGCTTACGGGTCGTTCGGCTCTGCCGCCGCGCGTCGCCGCCGCTGACGATGGACGCGGGAAAGAGGAGGGATGGCCATGGCTATTACCTCAGCACCGCAACGCAGCGGCCGCCCGGTGCACCACCTCCAGCCGACCTTGATCGTTGGCGTGATCGCTGTCCTGGTCCTGGGCGCGATCGGGGTGGCGCTGGCGCTCCGCGGTGGTGGCTCGTCGGGTTCGGGGATTCAGGGCTCGGGGGTCGCGGCCACTCAGGCGCGTGCCGTGCCCAGCTTCACCGGCCTTGACCTGGCCGGCAGCAACGAGGTCACCGTCGTCGTCGGCGCGCCGCGGTCCGTTACCGTCCACGCGGACACCAACCTGATCGGTCACGTCACGACCCGTGTGGTGGCCGGAACCCTGATCATCGCGGACACCGGCAGCTTCACCAGCCACACCTCGATGAGCGTCGAGGTCAGCGTGCCGTCGCTGACCGGGCTGACCCTCAGCGGCGCCGGGCAGGTCTCCGTCACCGGGGTCGGCGTGCCGCGGCTGACCGTGACGGTCTCCGGCAGCGGTCAGCTGTCCGCGGCGGGGGCCGCGACCCGGCTCGACGTCACCCTCACCGGCGCCGGCCACGCACAGCTCAGCCAGCTGAACGCTCGCGACGTGCACGCGGTCCTCACCGGCTCGGGACTCATCCAGGTCACTGCCACGTCAAGCCTGAACGCGGCGGTGCCGGGCACCGGGTTGATCATGTACACCGGCAACCCGTCCCAGGTGGTCACGAGCGTCACCGGCACGGGAACCATCGTGCACGCATGAGCGGCGTGAGACGATGCCCGCGTGCGCGTTCTGATGCCGCTGCCTGACCGGGACTTTGACGTCACGGAGGTCGCGGTGCCGTGGCGGGTGCTGAGCGATGCCGGACACCAGGTCGTCTTCGCCACCGAACGCCAGGGTACGGTCCCGGCCGCCGACCCGCGGCTGCTGACCGGTGTCCTGTTCGGCCAGCTGGGCGCGGCGCCGGCCGCCAAAAGCCTGTATGAGGAGATGACCAAGGCGCCGGAGTTCTCCGCCACGCTCGCGTGGGCCGAACTGGACCCGGCTAGCTTCGACGGGCTGCTGCTGCCCGGCGGCCACGCCCCGGGCATGCGGCAGTACCTCGGCTCGCCGGCGCTGCGCGACCAGGTAGCCGGTTTCTGGCGGCTGGGCAGGCCGGTCGGCGCCATCTGCCACGGCGTGCTCGTGCTGGCGCGGACCCGTGACCCCGCCACCGGCCGCAGCGTGCTGGCCGGGTGCCGGACAACGTGCCTGCCCAAGTACATGGAACGCTCGGCCTACCTGGCCACCGGCTGGCGACTCGGCCGCTACTACCGGACCTATCCGGCCTACGTCGAGGATGAGGTCAAGGCCAGCCTTGACGACCCGCGTGCCCAGTTCGTGCGGGGGCCGCTGACACTCTCCGCGCGCGGCACCGCGACCGATGACACCCCGGCGTTCACCGTGGAAGACGGCCGCTACCTGTCCGCGCGCTGGCCGGGTGACGCCTACCTGTTCGCACGCCGCTTCAGCGAGATGCTCGCCGTCAGTAGCGGCGGCGGCGGCCGCCTTCCAGGCCGGTGAGGCGGAGCAGGAGCAACAGCACCCGGGCGCCGATGACCGAGCCGCCACCTGCAGCCGCCGAACGTGGCCGATGTGACATCGTCCACACTCTTCGGTAGTCGATGCGCCATCGACGACGTTCCGTACCTTTGGTAACTCGGGCGCTGTTACGATCCTGCGGTGCAGCCTACGGTTGTGACGCCGAACGTCGCGACGCGTCCGGGCCGGATCAGGGCCTGGCGGGTCGCGGTTGTCCTCGTGCTCGCGGCGCTTGCCGGGGCGGCGATCCTGCTGCAGATCCGCGGCTGGTCCGCCGTGGAGGGCGAGTCAGGAAGCGCGTGCGCTAGCGGGTCGGACGTATGCCCGCATGGCGTGGTGCCGGTGCTGGTCATCTCGTTCGTGGTGGGGCTGGCCACGATCCCGTTCGTGATCGCGGCAGTCGTCCGCCGGCCGAAGGTCAACGCCGTCGTGGCGGCGGTAGGGCTGGTCATCGGGGTGTTCGTCGCGCAGGCGCTGTCCGGCGGCCTGCACGCCGCCGGGCTGCGCGTCGACTGGACCGCACCGTACGACGCCGCGGGGAGTCCGGCGACCGAGGGCGTCTGGACTACGGGCAGCTCGCTGATCCGGGTGCGCGCCGATCAGGTCGTCAGCTACCAGGCCGCGACCGGCCGGCAGCAGTGGACGCTGGCCGTGCCCGGCGGGGACGTCGCCTGCGCGGTCAGCGCGGGTACCTCCTCCGCGACGGTGGGGCTCATCGGCTACGGCACCGCAGGGGGAGCGTGCGATCAGGTCCTCGCCGTCGACCTCGGCACCGGGCAGCAGCTGTGGTCGAAACGAGTGCCCGCGAGCTGGAAGGGTGACCAGGGGACCGGTTTCGCAGCTGTCGGCGGCGATACGGCCGTGGCGGTCACCGCCGGCGCCGTGCTCGGGTACGACCAGCGGACCGGCGCGCCGCGCTGGACCGCGCTGACGCCGCCCGGCTGCAGCGACCAGACGCTCGCGGGAGCGCGGCAGTCGGTCGTGGTGCTGGCCGCCTGCGGCAAGAGTTTCGACGTGATCGCCCTCGCCCCGGCCACGGGCAAGCAGCTCTGGCGCACTCCGGTGCCGGGGCAGTCGCCCGGCTACCATTTCGCGATCCTGTCCGCCGATCCGGCCGTGGTGACCGATGTTGCCCCTGGACAGCCTGAGCAGGCGCTGGCGTTCGGCGCGACCGGGCACCTGACCGCCACCATCCCGGTCGGCGGCCTGGACACGAGCTACTACCAGGGTTTCGGCCCCCAGGTCGCGGTGTCCGGCGGCCTGCTGGTCGGCCTGACCCGGTCCAGCGGCGGCCACGCCGACGTGGTCGCGTATCGCCTGTCAGACGGCGGCCGTCAGTGGCTAGTGCCCATGCCCAACGACGTGCTGAGCCTGCGGCAGGACGGCGGCCAGCTACTCGTCATCGACCAGTCCCGCCCGTTCCTGGCGCTCGACGCGATCTCGCTTCCCAACGGCTCGCTGCACACCGTCGGTTACATCCCGGCAAGCATCGTCGACCCCAGCGGCGCGAACGTGTACTCAGCCGGCGACCGCTACCTGGTGGTCAACCTGAGCGGCCGTGCCCCCGTCCCGCCGGCCGCCGCCGTCGGCTGACGCGCGGCGGCGCCGCGACGCCGAGCGGCGAACCACCCGTGGCAGGTGAGCCATGCGGATGACGGGATGATGATGCTGGACTGATGACCGAGAATGTGGGTACTGGCGCTCTGCCCAGCCCGCTGCGCCACTTCATGGTCCAGCTCGATGAGGTGCGTGCTGGCGGCGTCCCCGACATGGACGCGATCGGGCGGCTGCTGGTGCGGCTGGCCGCGGATGACGAATTCTTCGCCCCGCTGATCGCCGGCATGCCTCCCGAGTCGATGGGCGTGCACTGGCTCGTCAAGCCCGAGCGGGGTCCTCGCCTGGTGCTTATCCACCGGCCTGAGGGCGTCATGGCCTATACCCATTCCCACGGATGCTGGGTCGCGATCGCCACCGTCCATGGAGCGGAGACCCACCAGCGTTGGAATGTGCTCAGTCATGACGGCGGCCGGGCCGGGCTGAGCCTGGCGGACGAGCGCGTTATGCACCGCGGTGATGTCGCGATACTGGTCCCGCCCCGGGACGTCCACAACCACGGTCATGTCATGGGCACGGGTCCTACTCCGTATTCGCTCATCCTCCTGGGCGACAACATGTTCGTCTTCGAGCGGCAGGAATACGATCCCGACGAAGGAACGTGCTGGACGCTCGCGCCTGGCGATCCAGGCAAGGACAACCGCCCATCTCCGCTTCACCCGCGCTGAGATACCGCCCCGGGGAAAGACGGCCGAGCGATGACGGACATCGACCCCAGCGCCGACATCGAGCTGACAAGCGCCAATGAACACGTAATGGCGCGGATACCGCTGGCCGGGCAGGTCACCGGTGAATGGCTCGGCTGCTATCACAGGCTCGCTCGTGCCGCCGCCGTGCCGGTACGAGCCGAGACGCAGCCTGACCGCGCGTGGATTGTCGTCACCGTGCCGGCCGCCAGCAGCCACGCCGAGATAGCCGAGACCCTGGATGCCGCTCGCGCGCTGATCACCGAAGCCGACACCGTTGCGCGGCGCGCACCCCCTACCGCGCAGGCCGAGGCGAGCATCCGCGACTGGTGGTCCCGCCTGCGGAAAACCCCGCATCACAGGCCCGCATCCAGGATCGAAGTGGTGCGGACCGGGATAGGCGCCGAGAAACGTTGGCTGCTGGCTACGGCCCTCGTGTTGGCGATGGTCGTGCTGCTGCTGTTGCCTTCCCGGTTCAGCGTCCGGCTGGTGACCGACCTGGTGGAAGGCGGTCCCGAGACGAACTCCGCGTCGGATCTTCTCGGCGTCGGCTTCGGGTCTGGCTGTACACGATCCTCGCCTTCACCTTCCTCTACTGGCTGCTCGACGGAGGCGGTCCTGAGGCACGCATCTGGCATCCGCCGGAATTCCCGCACCTGGCTTTTCCCGAGCACCTCAACCCAGTCGTTGCCCGCCGGGCTGGCGTCCGGAGTTCGCCATCCTGGGCTGGTCATCGCCCGCGCGGTCAACATTTTCAAGTAGTGGCGGGCGGGGAGTCACCACGGGCCCGTTCGGGATAATTTCAGGCGGAGAGACCACCGTCGACGGGAATGACGGCGCCGGTGAGAGCGCCCGCGTCCGGCGAGCAAAGCCAGGCGATCGCGGCGGCCACCTCGTCCGGCTCAAGGAGGTGGCGCAGCAGCGCCTGGCCGGCGAACGTGTCCTGGGACGGCAGGTGGTAAACGGCGGCGCTGGCCTCAAGCATCGGGCCGCGGGTCGAGCCGGGGCAGACGATGTTGGCGGTCACCCCGCTGCCAGCCAGGTCGGCCGCGAGCGCCCGCACATACGCCAGCGCGGCGGCCTTGGCGGCCGAATACGCGGCGAGCTGCGGCATCGCGCGCAGCGCGGCGGCTGAGGAGACCGCGACGAACCGGCCGCTTCCGGCGGCTGCCATCGGCGGCACGCACGCGTCCGCCAGGTGCCTGACGCCGTACAGGTTCACGCGCAGCAGCAGGTCGAAGGCGTCGTCCGGCGTGTTCCAGGCGTTGTGCCCGTGGATGACGCCGGCGACCGCGACGGCCGCTTGCGGGACCCGCCCGGCGAGCGCGGCCGTGATCTTGCCGCGGACCGCGCCATCCCCGACGTCGGCGATGAGCGTGTCGACGGTCGGGGCGCCGGCGTCCCGGCAGGCGCGCGCCACCGCGTCGAGGTCGGCTGGTGTCGGCATCGGGTAGTCGAGCGGCGGCTGCGGCGCGCATGCGTCGACGAGCAGCAGCGACCAGCCGCCGCCGGCGAGCCGCCGCGCCACCGCGGCGCCGATGCCGCGCGCGGCGCCCGTGACGACCGCGAGGTCACCGCTCATGCGGTTACGATACTGGCCGCGGGAGGTGAGCGCACTTGCGCGCAGTACAGATGACAGCGCCCGACGGCCCCGCGCACTGGAAGCTGGGAGGGTCGCGGCGTGGTTCGAAGTGTGGCGTCGGGGTAGCCCGAAGACGCGACTGCCATTCGTGCTCTGAGGACGTGGTGAACATGGGGCGCTACCTGCTGGTGCAGGACACTGACCTGCTGGCCCTGGATGAACAACTCGACCTGGCGCCGATCAACTATCTGGTCGAGAGGCAGGAACACGAGCCGTGCGAAGTGGTGGTGCTGTCCCTGGTGGACACCGGTCAGACGAAGCTGTCCTCGCTGGAGCTGCTGCTCGGCGGCACTACAGCCCACGCTATCTACGCCCCGGCGAAGTTCCCGATCGCGCCCCGGCCTGACCATGATGTCAGTGCCGCCGCTGAGCACCGCATGAACCTGACCGTGCGGCACCTGACGGCCATCGGCTGCCAGGCCAGCGGCCTGGTCAGCGACGAGGACCTAGTGAAGGCCGTGGATGCCGAGACACGCAGTCACGATTACGACGAGGTGATCTTGGCGACCAGCGGCCACGATGGCAGCTGGCTGGCGCGCACCCTGCATCTGGACCCGATCCACCACCTGGAGCGCCGCTGGGGGAAGAAGCTGACCGTCTTCGCCGTCGGCACTCTCGCCACGGGGGATCACTGACAGCCCAGGCCTGCCCCGCCATGCGCGCGGCGCGCAAACCCCACCGCGCTGGCCACGGCACGGAACTCATCACGCCACGACGCGGATCCACACATCGGCGGTAGCGTGTCCACGGATGGCGCGCAGATCCCAGCAGCCCGGCGCGGTAAAGACGTAGCCCGCGCCCCATTCATCTCCGGGCTTGTCCCAGCTGCTGCCCAGGTGGGCGGCCGGGCCCCAGGCCAGCGGATGCTGCTTGCCGTCCGGGCCGATCGCCTGCAAGGTCAGCACGACGCCAGTGCCGGTCATCCGCCAGACGATCTTCTCCTGGTCGCCGGCCCGGGCGGGCAGCGGATGGGGGAACATCAGCAGGCCCCACAGCGTGGCGCCATGCCCGGTACCTTCTACCTGCGGAACATAGGGACTCCACAGGGTGATCGGAGACGCCGGATGACATCCCGGTGCGCCGAGCGCCCGGACCGCACCCGGCACCGCCGATGTCGCCGTGGCCGCCCGGCTGGCGGTCTGAGTGGACCGGACGCCACTGGTGCACGCGGTAACGGCGCTCACCAGCAAGACGGCGAGCAATCCAACTGCCGGTCGGCCACGCACGGCCTCTATTGTGCGCCGCCCGCCCGGTACCGGCCACCACCTCTGTCCCGGGCGGGCAGCTGTGCAGGCCAGCTGCAGTCGGGTGGTCTGAGGCCGCTATCACGCGTCCACGAGCAGGCTGTCAAGGGTCTCACTCAGATGGGCGACCAACAGGTCGAGCAGCCGCATTCCCTCGTCGGCGGCGGCGCCCGCCGGGTCGCCGAGCACGCCGTTAGGGCTGACCTTCCTGACGCCGTGCGCGCGTAGTTCGGGCAGCAGCTCCGCGATCGGCCGAGTCTCGCCCGCCGCCGCTTGGTCGAGGAGCACCTCGGACGGGGCGAGCGCCAGCATCATCGACGTCTCGGTCCGCCCCGCGTGGGCGTCGCCGCCACCCAACCCGGCGTGCCACACATGGGACTCCCGCCCTTCGTCACGCAGCCGCGAAACCGCGTCGGTGATCGCAGGCCCGTTCCCGCCGTGCCCGTTGACCAGCAGCATCGCCGGCCAGTGCAGGCTGGCATGTCGGCCGAGCTCGACCAGCACCAACGACAAGGCAGCAGTGCCAATCGACAGCGTGCCGGGGAAGTCCGCGTGCTCGCCGCTCGCCCCGATCGCGACCGGCGGCGCCAGCCCCACGCCGGCCCGCCCGGCACAGGCGCGTGACGCGACGAAACAGGCGATCCGGGTGTCGGTGTCCATCGGCAGGTGCGGCCCGTGCTGCTCCAGAGACCCGAGCGGCACCACGAGCAGCCGCCGCGGCCCTGCCTCGACCTCCGGCCAGCGGGCGCCAGACAGGATGAAACCAGCCACGGCTACCGGGAGCGGGAGCCGAAGCCGGATCCGAGGCTGCCGTCGAACGCGGCGCCGAGCTGCCGGATCCCGTCGTCGAGGAGCGCCCCGAGGTCGGCGGAAACGTCGTCGAGCCAGTGCTCGTAAGCGGCCACCGAGACGCCGAGCACGGCGTGCGCGACCGCCTGCGGCGCGAGGTCGTCGGGGCGGCGGCCGGTGCGTTCGGCGACAAACTCGGCGACGACCTGGCGCCAGGCGGTGAACCGCAGCGTCGAGTGCGCGAACAGCGTGGGCACCCGCAAGATCAGCTCCATCCGCCGCCGGTGCAGCGGCACCTGTGCGGGCGCGACGCGGTTGAAGTCGATGAGCGCGAGCCTGATCGCGTCCATCAGCGGCACCTCGGGCGGGCAGGCCTTCAGCCGGACGCGCATCCGGTCCAGCTCGGTCTCGAACGCGCCCCACGGGACGTCGTTCTTCGACGGAAAGTACCGGAAGAACGTCCGTCGCCCTATCCCAGCCGCCGCCGCGATCTCGTCCACCGTGGTCTGCTCGAACCCGCGCTCCGCGAACAGGGCGAACGCCGTCTGCTCGAGCTCGGCGCGCGAGGTCACCCGTTTCCGGCCGGGGTGGCCGCGCGCGGCAGTCGCGGCCAGTGCCGGCACCGCAATCACCATCCTCGCTGGGACATGCGGCAATCGTACCCGTGACGACCTTGATTCCGGCACCTAGTGCCGTTACTCTCCTGCTAACCGCGTTCCTGGCACTTAGTGCCACTACTCCGGAGGTGCCCATGCCCGAGCAGCCCGAGCAGGTCGAGGAGACGGAAGCCCTCAGCAGCGACGAGCTCCTGGTCGAGGAGGTCTCGATCGACGGCATGTGCGGTGTCTACTGACGGCTTTGACATCGACCGCCCCTGGCAGGTCGATCCGCGGGTGTCGATGCGCCCGGAACCGTTCGGCGCGCTGCTCTACCACTTCGGCACCCGGCGGCTGTCCTTCCTGAAGAATCAGCGGGTGCTAGCGGTGGTCAGGTCGCTGGCCGACTACCCCAGCGCCCGTGCGGCGTGCGCGGCGGCCGGGGTTTCCGAGGCGGAACTCCCGGCTTACGCCCGCGCGCTGGCCACGCTCGCCGATTCACAGATGATCTCGGAACGGACCGTTGCATGACCCTCACCCACGACATGGCTCCGGCTGGGCCTTCCGCTGCTCCGGGGAAACTCACCGACCTGTTCCAGCTCGGCCTCGACGCGCCGATCTGCCTGACCTGGGAACTCACCTACGCGTGCAACCTGTCCTGCGTGCACTGCCTGTCGTCGTCAGGCCGCCGCGACCCGCGTGAGCTGTCCACGGCCGAGTGCATGGCGGTCATCGACACGCTGGAGCGGATGCAGGTCTTCTACGTCAACATCGGCGGCGGCGAGCCAACTGTCCGCCCCGACTTCTGGGAACTCGTCGACTACGCGACCGCGCATCACGTCGGCGTGAAGTTCTCCACCAACGGCGTGAAGCTTGATCCGGCGGCCGCCGCGCGGCTGGCGGCCAGCGACTACGTGGACGTGCAGATCTCGCTGGACGGCGCGACGGCGGAGGTAAACGACGCGGTGCGCGGGCCAGGGTCGCATGCGACCGCGATGCGGGCGATGCAGAACCTCGCGGACGCGGGGTTCCGCGGGTTCAAGCTGTCGGTGGTCATGACCAGGCAGAACATCCCGCAACTCGACCAGTTCAAGGCCATCGCCGACCGGTTCGGCGCGCAGCTGCGGCTGACCCGGCTGCGACCGTCGGGCCGCGGCGCCGACTCGTGGCACGACCTGCACCCGCTACCCGAACAGCAGCGGCTCCTCTACGACTGGCTCGTCGCGCACGGCGAGCAGGTGCTGACCGGCGACTCGTTCTTCCACCTGTCCGCGTACGGGTCCGCGCTGCCGGGCCTTAACCTGTGCGGCGCGGGCCGGGTCGTCTGCCTCATCGACCCGGTGGGCGACGTGTACGCCTGCCCGTTCGCCATCCACTCGGAGTTCCTCGCCGGGAACGTGCGGGACGCGGGCGGTTTCGAGACGGTGTGGAAGTCCTCGCCGCTGTTCGCCTCGCTGCGCGCGCCCGACACCGGGGGGGCGTGCCGGTCCTGCGGGTTCTACGACTCCTGCCGGGGCGGCTGCATGGCGGCGAAGTTCTTCACCGGCCTGCCGCTCGACGGCCCGGACCCCGAGTGCGTGCA
>DATBBI010000065.1:0-5807 GCA_036271115.1 Trebonia sp. | reverse complement strand
GGCGCGCACCAGGGTGCCCACAGGTCCACCACGACCGGTATCGTGGCGGCCTCCGCGACCTCGGCGAACGTGCCGTCGCCCGCGCCGGCGATCCAGGGCAGCGGCTGGTGGCAGTTGCCGCAGCGGGGGCTTCCCGGCGCGGCCGCCGGGACCCGGTTGGTGCGGCCGCAGTGCTCACATTTGACCAGTTCTGCCGCCATGGCTTCCTTCTCTCCCGGCTGGGCCGGTCAGCCAGGGTTGTCGTAGCTGACGGACAGTTCGCCGTCGGCCAGGCCGACCCTGATCACGGCACCGTCGCGGGCGTCGCCGGCCACGAGGGCGCGGGCGACGCGGGTCTCAACCTCGCGGGCGATGAACCGGCGCAGCGGCCGTGCCCCGTAGACGGGGTCGAAACCTTGCTGGGCGATATAGCGGCGGGCGCCCGGCGCCAGCTCCAGGCTTATGGACCGGTCGGCCAGCCGGGCGCGGAGGCTGGCGAACATGAGGTCGACGATCTGCTCGATCTCGGGCTGGGTGAGCGGCTTGAACAGCACCACTTCGTCGAGGCGGTTGAGGAATTCGGGACGGAAATGGCTGCGGAGCGTGGCCAGGACCGCCTCGCGCGCGTCGGGCTTGATCTCGCCGTGGGAAGTGATGCCCTCCAGCAGGTATTCCGACCCGATGTTGGAGGTCATGATGATGACGGTGTTGCGGAAGTTGACGGTGTGCCCCTGGGCGTCGGTCAGCCTCCCGTCGTCCAGCACCTGCAGCAGCGTGTTGAACACGTCCGGGTGCGCCTTCTCGATCTCGTCGAACAGCACCACCGAGTACGGCTTGCGCCGCACCGCCTCGGTCAGCTGGCCGCCCTCCTCGTATCCCACGTAGCCGGGCGGGGCGCCGACCAGGCGGCTGACGGTGTGGCGCTCCTGGTATTCGCTCATGTCCAGGCGGACCATGTTGTCTTCGGTGTCGAACAGCGCGGCCGCCAGGGTCTTGGCCAGCTCGGTCTTGCCCACCCCCGTCGGGCCCAGGAACAGGAAGGACCCGGACGGCTGGCGGGGGTCCTTGATCCCCGACCGGGCGCGGAGGATCGCATCGGCGACCGCCTGCACTGCCTCGTCCTGGCCCACCACCCGCTCGTGCAGGACCTGGTCCAGGCGCAGCAGCTTGTCCCGCTCCCCCTCCTGCAGGCGGCTGACCGGTATGCCGGTCCAGCGGGAGACGATCTGCGCGATCTCTTCCTCGGTGACCACCTCGCGCAGCAGCCGCTGCCCGCCCTGCCTGGCCGCGAGCTGCTCCTCCTCGGCCTGCAGGCGCCGCTGCAGCTCGGGCAGCTTGCCCAGCCGCAGCTCGGCGGCCCGGTTGAGGTCGTATCCGCGTTCGGCGCGGTCGGCCTCCTGGCGCAGCTGCTCCATTTCCTCTCGCAGCGCCTGCACCCGGCGCAGCGCCTGCCGCTCAGCTTCCCACTGCGCGCGCATGGCGTCGGCCTGGGCGCGCAGGTCGGCCAGATCCTTGCGGAGACCGTCCAGCCGGGACCGGCTGGCCGGATCGTCCTCCTTGGACAGGGCCGCCTCCTCGATCTCCAGCCGCATCACCCGCCGGGTCAGCTCGTCCAGCTCGGCCGGCATCGAGTCGATCTCGGTGCGCAGCATCGCGCAGGCCTCGTCCACCAGGTCGATCGCCTTGTCCGGGAGAAACCGGTCGGAGATGTAGCGGTGGCTCAGCGTCACCGCGGCGATCAGGGCGCTGTCGGCGATCTTCACCCCGTGGAAGATCTCCAGCCGTTCCCGCAGGCCCCGCAGGATCGAGACGGCATCCTCCACCGAGGGCTCATCGATGAGAACCGGCTGGAAGCGGCGTTCCAGCGCCTTGTCCTTTTCCACGTGCTTGCGGTACTCATCCACGGTGGTCGCGCCGATCATGTGCAGCTCACCGCGGGCGAGCATCGGCTTGAGCATGTTCCCCGCGTCCATCGCGCCCTCGGCGGCGCCCGCCCCCACCACCGTATGCAGCTCGTCGACGAACAGCAGGATGCGCCCCTCCGATGCCTTCACCTCGGCCAGCACCGCCTTCAGCCGTTCCTCGAACTCGCCGCGGTACTTGGCCCCGGCCACCAGCGCGCCCATGTCGAGGGCGAAGATGACCCGGTCCCGCAGGCCCTCCGGCACGTCGCCGCGGGTGATCCGCTGTGCCAGGCCCTCTACGATCGCGGTCTTGCCCACCCCGGGATCGCCGGTCAGCACCGGGTTGTTCTTGGTCTTGCGGGACAGGATCTGGATCACCCGGCGGATCTCGCCGTCCCGGCCGATGACCGGGTCCAGCCGGCCTTCCGCCGCGTCGGCGACCAGGTCACGGCCGTACTTCGCCAGCGCCTCATAGGCGGACTCGGGCGTGGCCGAGGTCACCCGCTGGCTCCCCCGCACCCCCGCCAGCGCCTGCAGGAACCCATCGCGGGTCACGCCCGCCGACGCCAGCAGCCGCCCGGCTGCGCTCTGTTGCCCCTCCGCCAGCAGCGCGATCACCAGGTGCTCGACCGAGACGTATTCGTCCTTGAGCCGCTTGGCCTCTTGTTCCGCCGCGTCCAGCAGGCGGGCCAGCCTCTGGGTCACCGCCACCTGCCCGGGTGCCGCGCCGGGGCCGCTGACCCTCGGCCGGCGCCCGAGGTCGGCCTCCAGCTCCGCCCGCAGCCGGCCGGTGTCTCCGCCCGCGGTCTCCAGCAGCCGTGGCACCAGGCCGTCAGGCTGATCCAGCAGCGCCAGCAGCAGGTGCTCGCCGTCAACCTCGGTATGCCCGAAGCGCAGCGCCTTGGTCTGCGCGTCGTGCAGCGCTTCCTGGGATTTCTGGGTCAGGCGGTTCGGGTCCACCGGTATTCTCCGTTCCTTCGCTGGGCGCTGCGCTGGGCAGCCTTCGCGGCGTCAAGCCGGTCAAGCAGCTCAAGAACAAGCCCCAGCGCCGCGTAGTTGAGCGCGAACCCGGCCCGCAGCCGCTGAATCCGCGCCATGGTGGCGATCTCGGTCCGCGGGAAGCACAGGCGGCCGTCCGCGTCCCGCTCGGCGTCGAGCAGCCCGAGGGCGACCAGCCGGGTGACCAGCTCCGGGTGGGTGCCGGTGGCCCGCGCGAACGACTCCAGATCCAGCCGTGCCGGGCGCACCAGGGCATAGGTCACACCCCTCGCCTTGCCGGGCTGGCCCGCCTGAGCTGCGGGGTTCACGATCACCGTCCCTTCCGCGGGTCGAAGTCGGAGACTGCCGCCAGCTGCTCGAACAGGTCCCGTTCCTTCCTGGACAGCTTGGGCGGCACCATCACCTGGACCTCGGCCAGCAGGTCACCGGGCTTGCCGCGCGGGTTGGGCAGGCCACGGCCGTTCAGCCGCAACCGGCGGCCGCTGGAGGTGCCCGCGGGCACCGTCACCTTGGCCTCACCGTCCGGGGTGCCGACCACCACCGACGTACCGAGCGCCGCCTCCCACGGGGCCAGCGGCAGCGTCACGTGCAGATTGCGTCCCTCCACCCGGTACCGGGGGTGGGACGTGATCCGGACTACCAGGTACAGGTCACCGCTGGTCGCGCCCTCGCTGCCCCGCCCCCCCTGCCCGGCCAGCCGGATGCGCTGCCCGCTGATCACCCCGGGCGGGATGGTCACATCGAGCGTGCGCGGGCCGTCGATCCCCTCGATGGTGATCGTGCGGCGGACCCCGTGGTAGGCCTCCTCTACCGTCAGCGAGATCTCGGCCTCCTGGTCGGCACCGGGGATTGGCCCCCGGCCCCGCCCGCGCCCCCCGAACAGCCCGCCCAGCAGATCGTCGATGTCGATGCCGAGGTCGCCGGTGTCACCGGTGGTGTACACGGTCCGCCCGCCGCCGGGCCGGCCCCGCGCGCCCCGCGCCCCAGCCCCGGCGCCCGCCCGTGCGCGGCGCCAGGTCTCCGGGTCCACGTCCTCGGGCACCTGCCGGAAGTCCGGGCCGAACGCGTCGTACCGCTGGCGCGTCTTCGGGTCGGACAGGACGGCGTAGGCCTCGGAGATCTCTTTGAACCGCTCCTCGGCCGCCGGGTCGGAGTTCAGGTCGGGATGGTAGGTGCGCGCCAGCTTGCGGTAGGCGCGCTGGATCTCGTCCTGGCTCGCGCCCCTGCTCACCCCCAGCACGTCGTAGAAGTCGCGGGCGGCCGCCATCAGTCGCCTTTGGCCACGACGACCAGCGCGGGCCGCAGCTGACGCTCTCCATCGCCGTAGGCCGGCCGCACGACCTCCACTACCGTGCCGGGCTCGGCGGCGGTGTCGTGGCGGGTGCCCACCGCGTCGTGACGGGCCGGATCGAAGCGGGCGCCCAGGTCGTCCCGGCGCGGGAAGCCCAGCCGGGACAGCAGGTCCGCTGCCTGGTCCCGGACCGCGCGGACCCCCTCGATGATGGCGCCCGGGTCGGTGCCGGCGTGCTCGAGCGCCCGGTCGAGGTTGTCGAGCACCGGCAGCAGTTCCCTGGCCACCTGGGCTTGCGCTTCTTCCTGAGCCCGGCCGATCTCCCTGGCGTGCCGCTTGCGCATGTTGTCGGCGTCGGCCAGGGCCCGCCGCCACAGGTTCTCCAGTTCGGCGACCCTGTCCTTCAGTTCCGTGACGGCATCCGCGCCGGCCGCGCCGGTGTCCTGCGCCCCGGCCGCCGGTGCGGCCGGCCCCCGCTGCTCCCGAAGCTCACCGTCGCCATGGCTGGCGTGCGGACCGGGCGGCCCGGCGGCGGTGCCGGGCCGACCCGGATCAGGGCTGGTCATGTCACTCATGCGGGGTGAATTCCGCGTCGATGACGTCGTCGTCGCCGGGGCCGCCGCCCGGCGCGCCGCCGGGCGCTCCCGGCGCGGGCCCGCCGTCCCCGGGCGGCGCGGCGGAAAGGCCGTAGTACACCTGCTGGAGCTCGGCCGTCAGGGTCCGCAGCCGGTCCAGTGGCGCGTCCCCCTTGATCGCCTCCCTGGCGTCGGAGACCAGCATCTCCGCGCGCGCCCTCTCATGCGCCGGGGCCCGGTCGCCGAGTTCGTTCAGGCGGCGCTCGACCTGGTAGGCGGCCGAGTCCAGCTCGTTGCGGGCGTCGGCCAGCTCGCGCAGGCGCCGGTCTTCCTCCTGGTGCTGCTCGGCCTCGGCGATCATCCGCTCGACCTCGGCCTTGTCCAGGTTGGAGCTCTCGCTGATGGTGATCCGCTGCTCGGCGCCGGTGTCTTTGTCGCGGGCGGAGACGTTCAGGATCCCGTTGGCGTCGATGTCGAAGGTGACCTCGATCTGCGGCTCGCCGCGCGGGGCGGGCCGGATGTTCTCCAGCCGGAACCGGCCCAGCACCCGGTTGTCGGCGGCGCGCTCCCGCTCGCCCTGCAGGATCACCACGTCGACCGCGGTCTGGTTGTCCTCGGCGGTGCTGAAGGTCTCGGTCCGGCGGGTGGGGATCGTGGTGTTGCGCTCGATGACCTTGGTCATGACGCCGCCGAGGGTCTCGATCCCCAGCGACAGCGGGGTGACGTCGAGCAGGACGACGTCCTTGACCTCGCCCTTGAGCACGGCGGCCTGCACGGCGGCGCCCAGCGCGACCACCTCGTCCGGGTTGACCGTCATGTTCGGGTCCTTGCCGCCGGTCAGCCGCCGCACCTGGGCCTGCACGGCGGGGATCCGGGTGGCGCCGCCGACCAGGATCACCTCGTCGATGTCGGCGACCGTCAGCTTCGCGTCGGCGATGGCCTGCTGCACCGGGCCGGTTGTTCGTTCCACCAGGTCGGCCGTGAGCTGGTCGAACTTCGCCCGGGTCAGCGTCGTGTTCAGATGCTTGGGGCCGGTGGCGTCCGCGGTGATGAACGGCA
>DATBBI010000064.1:0-1559 GCA_036271115.1 Trebonia sp. | reverse complement strand
GTTGCGGCTGATCAACGACATCCTGGACCTGACCAAGGTCGAAGCGGGGAAGATGGAGATCACCCCGGAGCGGTTCGCGCTCGCCGGGCTCGTCGAGGACCTGCGCGGCGTGTTCGGCCCGCTGACCGAGGAAAAGCGGCTCCGGTTCATGATCACCACGGCGCCTGGCGTGCCTGCCGTGCTCGAGACCGACAAGCAGCGGCTCCGCCAGATCCTCTACAACCTGCTGTCCAACGCGGTCAAGTTCACCGACCACGGCCGCGTCGAGCTGCACATCGACACGGCGGGTCCCGGGCAGACGGGCGCGGACACGGGGTCGTGGGTGGTGTTCTCGGTGACCGACACCGGCATCGGCATCGGCCGCGACAGCCTCGGCAGCATCTTCTCCGCCTTCCAGCAGGCCGACGGGACCACCAGCCGGCGCTACGGCGGCACCGGCCTGGGCCTGGCGATCTGCCGGGAGGTCGCCGCCCGGCTCGGCGGCGAGGTCACGGTGCGCAGCGAACTCGGCGTGGGCAGCACCTTCAGCCTCCGCCTCCCGCTGTCCGTGCTCGGCGGGACCAGGGTAGCGGCGCCGGCCCAGACGGCCACCGTGCAGCCAGCCGCGCGGCCCGCCGTCCAGTCGCCGGCCGCGACCTTGGCCGACGTCCGGCCGGTTCCCGCGGCGCGGGCGCACGCCGGACTGGCGGGGCACCGGATCCTCGTCGTCGACGACGACCCCCGCAACGCCTTCGTGCTGGCCGACGTGCTGGAAATGCACGGCATGACGGTCGTCCAGGCGACCGACGGGACGAAGGCCATCGCCGCGCTGGGCGCGGGCGACATCGACCTGGTGCTGATGGACGTCATGATGCCGCGGATGGACGGCTACGAGACCACCCGCGCGATCCGCAAGATGCCCGAGTACGCCAGCCTGCCCGTCATTACCGTCACCGCCCGCGCCATGCAGGGCGACCGCGAGAAGAGCATCGACGCCGGCGCCAGCGACTACATCACCAAGCCGATCGACATCGAGGAACTCCTCAACTGCATGGAACGCTGGCTGTCCCCGCCTACTCCCTGACCCTCGACCCGCCGCGCCGCGTCATACCGACGGCAGCGTCGGCGGCTCGAGTGGGATTGGCGGTGGCTGCGGCTCTCCGAACGCCGCCTCGGCCGCCGACATGGCGCCGTAGTCGGTCGCGAGGTTGGCGTAGATCGAGTAGATCAGCGTGATGAAGATGCCGAGCTTGAGCCACAGCGTGGGCGTGAAGAAGAACAGGCAGCAGATCAGCGGAAAGTTGATCAGCCAGTAGATCGCGCCCCACAGGTGGACCTTGTACTGGGTGTACGGGTTAGTAGACAGGTCTTTGAAGATCATGCTCATCCAGCCGTGCCGGATGTGCACCGCCGTGTGCTGGGCGTGCAGCCGGGCGACCTCGGCGCGCAATTGGCGGACCTCGACGATCAGGGACTCGATCTCAGTCATGGCACTAGTAACAGCGTGCTCACGCCAGCCACGCGGCGCAGACGGCGGGAAAGCAGGAGCGGCGGCCCCGTAACGCGGCCGCCCCACCCAC
>DATBBI010000063.1:0-13476 GCA_036271115.1 Trebonia sp. | reverse complement strand
CGGGGCCTGCATGTTGTCAAACTCTTGCCGCCGCTGCTTCTTCGACTTGCGGCCGCGGCTCGGCTTGCCGCCGGGACGCCCGAAGGCGCCCGCGGTGCCGCCGCCTGCCCTGCCCCGGCCACCGGGACGAGCCGGAGCGCCGCCGCCACCGCCACCGCCGCCGGGACCGCCGCCACCGGGACGACCGCCGCCGCCTGGGCCGCCGCCGGGACGCGGGCCGCTGCCCGCGCCGGCCGGACGGCCGCCGCCGCCGGGACGCGGGGCGCCAGTTCCGGCGCCGCCAGGACGGGGACCACGGCCAGGGCCGCCTCCGCCCGGGCCGGACCGGCCACCGGGACCACCGGGACCACCGGAGCCACCGGAGCCACCGGGGCCCTGCGGCCGCGACGGCATGTTCATCGGGCTAGGACGCGGACCACCGGGACGCGGGCCGCCAGGACGCGGGCCGCCGTCGGAGTGCGCACCGGGACCGCGGCTGCCGGGCCGGGGCCCGCCAGCGCTCGGTCCGCCGGGCCCGCCGGGCCGCGGGCCGCGGTCCCGGCGGTCACCGTCACGACGGTCACCGTCACGACGGTCACCGTCGCGGTCACGGCGGTCGCCGTCACGGTCACGGTCGATCCCGGGGCGGGGCGCCGGGGTCGCGCCCATGCCGGTCGCCGTCGAGCTGAACGGGTTGTTACCAGGCCGCGGACCCGGGCGCGGGCCGCGCTGCCCGGGACCGGCCGAGGTGCTGGGCCGGGGAGCACCAGGACGCGGCCCGGTGCTCGGGGCGCTCGGGCCGCCGGGGCGGGCCGAGCTGCCGCTGGTCTGCGGGCCACCAGGACGCGGCGCGCCAGGCCGCGGCGCCGCCGGCCGCGTGCCCTGTCCGCCGCTGGCCGGTCCGGCTGGTCCCTGGCCCGGCTGCCCGGGACCAGCCGGGCGCGCCTCAGTATGCCCGCCACTGGCGGGCGCGCTGGCACTAGGCACCGACGGAACAGGACGCGGCGGCGCGGGACGCGGCGCGGGGCTGGTCCCGGCAGCGGCAGGCGCGTCGGAAGAAGCATCAGCAACGGAACCGCGGTCGGCCGCGATCGGCGCTACCTGGCTGGCAGGCGCGCCCGGGGTGGCGCCATTGACGCCATCACCGGGAACCTGCCCTGGACCGCGGTCGCCACGCCGCCCGTCGCCGCCCTGATCCCGGCGGCCCGCCGGGGCGGCGGCACGCTGGCCCTGGCGACCCGGCTTCGCCGAATCGCCGGCGAACTGCTCCTTGAGCCTGCGGACGACTGGCGCCTCGATCGTCGATGACGCCGAACGCACGAACTCGCCCATTTTCTCGAGCTCGGCCATGACGGCCTTGCTCTCTACACCGAACTCTTTCGCGAGTTCGTAAACCCGGACCTTCGCCACTATGCTCCTCTGCTCGGCCCTACCCAGGGCCATTTCCCGAATCGTCAGCCGATCCGGGGCATAGGGTGCTCCGGGTCGGCGTCAGCTCGCGCCGTTCATCGCCTTGTGCTCATCGAGCGCTCATAAGCTTCTCGACCTGCTTTCCGTACAGGTTTCCGTTGTGTCCAGCCGTGATAGGTACGAAGCGAGCGAGGCGGAGCTGAGCGGACCCGGAACGCGCAACGCGCGCGGGAACGCCCGACGCCGCTGCGCCAGTTCGAAGCACGCCAGGCTGGGATGCAGGTACGCACCCCGGCCGGGCTGCCGCGCTTGAGGGTCGGGCACGATATCGTCCCCCACCGCCACTAGGCGAAGCAGGCTGGACTTCGCCGCATGTTCCTTGCAGCCAACGCAAGTTCGTGCCGGAAAAGTCCCCGGCCCAGGCGCAGGCGGCTTAGAACGCACGGCCAATCCTCACAATAGTCTACCGTCTCACCAAGTCCAGGGCACCTGGCGGCTGTCACCAGCCGCGGTCGCCACGCCGCCCGCCGGCGCGGGCGGCGGAGCAGCGCCCGCTACGACGTTCCCGCGTTGTCGCTGACCGCGCCTATCCCTGCGTCGCGCGCCTGCTGCGGTACCGCGCGCGCCTCGCGCGCCACCGCGCCGGCGGCCCGGCCGGGGCCGCGGTCCCCGGCCGTCTCGGCTGCCTCATCAGCCTTATCAGGCTCATCAGCCTCAGCCGGCTCCGAGGTGGCGGAGGCGGGTGGAGTGACCGGCTCGGGCGCGGCATCCGACCTGATGTCGATCCGCCAGCCGGTGAGGCGCGCGGCCAGCCGCGCGTTCTGCCCTTCCTTGCCGATAGCGAGCGACAGCTGGTAGTCAGGCACCACCACGCGGGCCTCCATCGCGACGGGGTCGACGATGTCCACCCGGTTCACCCGGGCCGGCGACAGCGCGTTCGCCACGAACTCGGCGGGGTCTTCTGAGAAGTCCACGATGTCGATCTTCTCGCCGTGCAGCTCCGCCATGACGTTCCTGACCCGGCTGCCCACCGGGCCGATGCACGCGCCCTTGGCGTTCACGCCCGACTGGTGCGACTGCACCGCGATCTTGGTCCGGTGGCCCGCCTCCCGCGCGATCTTGACGATCTCCACCTGGCCGCTCGCGATCTCGGGCACCTCCAGCGCGAACAGCTTCCGCACCAGGTCAGGGTGGGTCCTCGACAGGGTGACCGACGGCCCGCGGTGGCCCTTGCGAACCCGCCACACGTAGCAGCGGATGCGCTCGCCGTGCACGTAGCGTTCACCGGGAACCTGCTCGGCAGGCGGCAGCACGGCCTCGATCTTGCCCAGGTCCACCAGCACCGTGCGCGGATCCTTGCCCTGCTGGATCACGCCGGCCACGATGTCGCCCTCATGCCCGGCGTACTCGCCGAACGTCATCTCATCTTCGACGTCACGCAGCCGCTGCAGGATTACCTGACGGGCGGTCGTGGCCGCGATCCGGCCGAAGCCGGCGGGCGTATCGTCGTACTCCCGCGCGGTCGCGCCGTCGACACCGGTGTCCCGCGCCCACACCGTGACGTGGCCGGTCTTCCTGTCCACTTCCACGCGGGCCGCAGGACTCGCGCCCTCGGTCTTGTGGTACGCCATCAACAGCGCATCCTCGATCGCCTTGATGACCGTTTCGAGCGAGATGTCCTTCTCACTCTCGAGGCTGCGCAGCACGCTCAGGTCAATGTCCATCGCCGCCAGCTCCCAGCTCCGCCTGGTAGGAAAGCTTCTCGTCAGATATCCCGTCGTCGACTCCGGCGCCGGAAAGCTCGTCAAGTTCCGCATCGGGCAGCCGCCCGAACTCCACCTGGACGGCACCGGCGCCCAGGTCCCCGTACCCATACCGGTGCTCGGCACCGTCGACGTTCAGCGTGACCCCGTCGGCGTCAGCCGCGAGCACCCGGCCCTGCACCGTCCCCGCACCCGTCTTCACCCGCACCAGCCGCCCGGCCGCGCGCCGCCAGTGCCGCGGCTCGGTGAGCGGGCGGTCCACGCCGGGTGAGGAAACCTCCAGCGTGTAGGGCACGTCGTCCATCACATCGGTCGCGTCAAGGGCGGCAGACACGTCCCGGCTGACGTCGGCCGCGTCGTCCAGGCTGACGCCGTGATCGCTGTCGACCACCACGCGCAGCAGCCGCCGCCGTCCGGCCACGCTTACCCGCACCGACTCCAGGTCCATCCCGGCCGCCGCCACCACGGGCCCGATCAGGCCGGCCAGCCGCGATTCGTCCACCTGGCTGGGGACAGGGCGGGAGCCACCGGGCATCACGACCTCCTCGTCTGTGAGCCGTATATCAACCTTGGCTCTTATATCGTCGCAGGTCCAGCCTATCGGGCCACGGAAGCCACTCGCTGCTGATGTCGCGGGGCGGCAAATCCGCCGCAGCCAGAGCAGCCGTAGCTACGTGGCATGCTTAGAGCCTATGCTCCGAAGGCGTCAGTTGCTCGCCGCGTCGACCACGACGCTGCCTTTGTTTCTCGCGCTGAGCGCCTGCGCGGGCCCGAACCCGCTGGCAGGCCCGCCGCCGCTGTCCTCAGACGTGCGCGGGCTGTTCGATGCCGTGACCGATGAGCAGAACCTCATATGGATATACAAGCGGACCATGGCTTCTTATTCCGCTGAGGCCCCGCCGCTCAGCGCGCTGCTCGCCGAGCACCAGGCGCACCTCGCCCAGCTGCGCGCCATGATCGTCGAGCCGCCGGGCAAGACCATCCCGAGCACCGTCACGAGGAAGCCGGCGGTCCCCGGCACGGCGGCGACCGCCGTCGCCCAGCTGCGCGCGGCGGAACAGGCCGCCAGCACCGCCCAGCTGCGGCGGCTGGCCCGCGCGGCCGCCCCGCTTGCTCAGCTCTACGCCAGCATCGCCGCCTCGGAAGCCACCCACGTCAGCGCGCTCACCGCGCTCGCCGCCCGGAGCCCTCGCTGATGACAGCGACCCCGACGGCCACCGCGAAGCAGCAGCCGATGCAACCGGTACCGGCGCTGCAGGCGGCGCTGGCCGCGGAACACACGGCCGTGTACGGCTACGGCATCGCGGGGGCCCTGCTGACCGGCGGCGACCGGGCGGCGGCGCTCGCCGACTGGCATACGCACGAGCAGGCTAGGGACACGCTGGAGGCGATGATCGTCAAACTCGGCGCCACCCCGGTCGCCGCGAGCCCCGCGTACGCGCTGCCCTTCACCGTCAATGACGCGCGATCCGCGCGGCGGCTCGCCGCTGCGCTCGAGGACGGGGTGACGCAGGCCTACCTCGGCCTGGTCGCCGTCTCTGACACGACGCTGCGCACCTTCGGCGCGCTCGCTATGCAGCCGCCGGCGAACCGGGCGGCCGAGTGGCGCGGCTCCACCGTCGCGTTTCCTGGCATGCCCGGCAGCTAGTCCTGGCGCCGGCCCGCGCGAAACCTCAGTCCCGGTTCTGCGGCAGGGCAAGCACCCGTGCGATGGAAGTCGCGGCCGCGTCAAGGTCGTCGGCGAGCGCGATCCGCTCCGGCCACGGAAACCAGAACCACCACAATCCGTCCGTGCAGCGCTCGACGTACACGTTCTCTTCAAGAGCCCGTGCCGCGGGGTTCACGACGTACACGCTCGGCTTGCGCCCCGGCGGCGCCATCAGCCAGGCCTCAAGGCCGCGGTGCGTCAGTTCCTCGACAAGCTTGTCAAGATAGACAGACTGTGCGTGATTCCCCTTAGCTTCCACCGCTTATCACCGTTGTTACCAATAGTAGTTTTCCCGGAACTTAGCGTGCGGGATCGTTTCAGCATGCGCTCGCTTGCACAGCTACGCAACGCGCAGCAGGAAATACCCCCCAAGCGCCAGAACTCAGTGGCTTTCATCTATGGTACGGAACAAAGTTCAGCGGGGATCAGTTCTGCGTGCAAAATCGTCAATCTTGATACGGCACGGGTGAGCGCCACATAGAGGCGCCGCAGGCCATAGGCCTCGCCAGCCGCGATGCGGCCAGGCTCGCCGAGCACCACGTGATCGAACTCGAGCCCCTTGGCGAGCGTGACCGGCACGACGACCAGTCGCGCGTCCCCTGACGCGGGTTCGGCGCCGAGCACGGCGAAGTCAAGTCCTGCGTCCCGCAAGGCAGCGGCGGCCTCGGGCGCCTGGGCGTCCGCGCAGATGACCGCCACGGATCCTGGCAGGTCAAGCGCGCTGGCGCAGACCGACGCCAGGCGTCGAGCGTACTGGCCGGGCGGCACGGACTCGATGGTCAGCGATCCAGGATCTTGCCGCAGCGACGCCGCGGGCCGCAGTTCTGGCGCGATCGAGGGCAGCAGCCGGGAGGCGTAGTCGAGGATCTGCCGCGGCACCCGGTAGCCCACGTCGAGTTCGCGCACCGCGGCGTCCGGCTTGCCGAGGTGGCCGAGCAGGGCCGGCCAGGAGGTGGCCGCCCAGGGCGTGGTGCCCTGCGCGATGTCGCCGAGCACGGTGGCCGACCCGGTGGCGCACCGCCGCCCGATCGCCCGGCACTCCATCGGCGACAGGTCCTGCGCCTCGTCCACCACCACGTGCGCGAGGCTCGGCGTGCGCTCGATGAGGTCGGCGGCCTCGTCGATGAGCACCTGGTCAGCGCGGGTCCACCGGGCGGAGCCCGGGCCGCGGGCCGGCACCGGCCATACGATGGCCTGCTGCTCGGCCGCCGACAGCAGCCCGTCGGCGTGCGTGGCGAGGTCCGCCGCCGACGACAGCAGGCCGAACACCAGCCGCTTCGCCTCCACCTTCGGCCACACCTGATCGACGCAGGCCCGTACCGGCGCGGAGCGCCGCACCGAGTCGTGCGTCCGGTCGTCGCAGGTCTCCCCGGCCGCTTCCATCCTGGTGAGGATCACGTGCGCGATGCGGTGCGCGAGCAGTTCCCTGCCCGCCCCGTACCTGACCCCGCGGTCGCGCAGCTCCGCGGCCAGTTCGGCGATCTCGTGCGCGGGCACCCGCCAGCGCCGTGACCCGCGCGGCAGGACGAGGGCGTCGGCCGCCGGCCTGATGGCCGCCCAGAGCGCGCGGCGCAGCACGTCGGCCATCCGCGCGTCGCCCTTGACCCGGCCGGCCTCGTCGCTGTCGGTGCCGCGCGCCGGGACCGAGGCCACTAGCTCGGTGACGGTGGTCTGTGTGACGTCGAGTTCGCCGAGGGCGGGCAGGACGTTCCTGATGTAGGAGAGGAAGGCGAGGTTCGGTCCGATGACGATCACGCCGCGCCTGGTCACCTGCTCCTTGTGCGCATACAGCAGGTAAGCGACGCGGTGCAGCCCGACAGCGGTCTTCCCGGTGCCCGGCGCGCCCTGCACGCACACGGTCCGGCTGGCGTCGCCGCGCACGATGTCGTCCTGGTCGGGCTGGATAGTGGCGACGATGTCGCGCATCGGCCCGGATCTCGGCCGCTCGATTTCCGCGATGAGCAGCTGGCTCGTCTTTTTTTCTTCGGAACGTGCGCGGCCATCTCCTGGGCCGGCCGTGGCTGTGAAGATCTCGTCTTCGTAGGCGGTGAGCTCCGCCCCGGAGAAACCGAAGCGCCGCCGCAGCGCGACCCCCATCGGGTCGGCTTGGCTGGCGCGGTAGAAGGGGCGTGAGACGGGGGCGCGCCAGTCGATGACCACCGGCGTCCCGTCCTGGTCGTGCACGTGGCGTCGTCCGATGTGCAGTGCTAGCCCGGGGGGACGACCCCCCGGAGCCCCCCGCACAGGGCCTTCTTCGGCGTAGTCGAGCCTGCCGAAGAACAGCGGCGCGTCGGGGATGTCCTTGAGCGACTCGGCGCGGCGGTACAGGTCGGCCTTGAGGTATTCGAGAGAGACCGGATCCCCGGCCATCGGGTTGATGGCGAGGACGTGCTCGCGCATCAGGCGGAGGAATTCTCGTGACTGGGTGAGATGGGCGCGCTCGGCGCTGATGACGGGATCTTCGCCACCGGCGGGCATGGTTAACAGCCCCCAATCGATGGGTTACGTGGGCGCGAAGCTCAAAACTGTAGCGCCGTGGCCCCGTGAAGTCATCTGGTTTTCCGTCGCACACTGGGACCATGGGTGAACTCACCGTGCACACCGGAACATGGATGCCGGAGGACCGGTTCGCCTCGCCGTGGCATTACCTGCCTGTCGAGGTGGCGCCGGGAACGGCCGCGCTGCGCGTGGCACTCGAGTATGACCGCGCCGGCGCGGTGCTTGACCTTGGCTGCCTGGGCCCGTCCGGGTTCCGCGGCTGGTCGGGGGGCGCCAGGGAGTGGTTCCTGATCGGGGCGGAGTCGGCGACGCCCGGGTACCTGCCCGGCGAGGTCGAGGCGGGTTTGTGGCAGGTGATGCTCGGGCTGCACGCGGTGCCGCCCGACGGCGTCCGCTACCGGGTCACGGCGGAGCCGGCCACCGGGACGGCGGACGGCTGCCATGGCCTGGCGGCCGCGAGCGCTCCTCCGGTTCCGGCCAGCAGGCCTGCCCGGCGGGAGCTGCCCGCGAGGCCGGGATTTCGCTGGCTGGCGGGCGACCTGCACGCGCACACCCTGCACTCTGACGGCGCGATGACCGTGCCAGAACTGGCTTGCTTCGCGGTCGAATGCGGCCTGGATTTCATCGCGGTGACCGACCACAACACGGTCAGCCACCACGCCGAGCTTCCCGCGGCGGCCCGGCGGTACGGGATCGCGCTGCTGCCCGGCCAGGAGGTCACGACCGCGCACGGTCACGCGGGGGTGCTCGGCGACATCGGCTGGATCGACTTCCGCCGCAGTCCTGATGACTGGCTGGACGCGGCCGAGCGCGGCGGCGGCCTGATGTCGGTCAACCATCCGATCGCGGGGCCGGTCAGCTGGCTGCACCAGATGCGCCGGCGGCCGCCGCTGGTGGAGGTGTGGCACTGGAGCTGGCTCGACCTGAGCTGGACCACGCCGCTGGCCTGGTGGCAGGCATGGGATCCCGCGGCGGTTCCTGTCGGCGGCAGCGACTGGCACCGGCACGGGTCTGACGCGCCGCCTGGCGTTCCCACGACGTGGGTGGAGAGCGCGGACGCGAGCACCGAGGCGATCCTCGACGGGCTGCGGGCCGGGCGGGTGGCGATGACCGCGCAGCGCGATGGCCCCGTCCTGCTCAGGCACGACGGCGAGCTGGTGGCGATCGGGGCGGACGGGCTGACGCTGGCAGGCCCCGACGGCGCCTACTGCCGGGTCAGGGGGGATCTCGCCCGGCTCCCTGGCGCTCCCGGCTACCACCGGCTGCTCACTCCGGCCGGGGCGACCCTGGCCCTGGCGCCCGCCGCCTAGCCGGGTGTTACTCCGGCGCGGCGGTCTCGGCGAGGAGGCGGACCCGCGCGTGCAGCAGGGCCCGGTGCGCCGTGAGGTCGTCGGCCTGGTCCGGCTTGTCCGGGTGCTCCCCCGCGCTGATCGCCTGCTCGAGCCGCTCGCCCGCGTGCGCCGCGTCGAGAGTCTCGAAGACGACAAGCGGGTCGGCCTCGGCGGCCAGCCAGGTCTTGTCGAGCAGGCCGTCGGCGTCACCCACCCACACATCCTTGAGGCCGCCGCCCTTGCCGTGGTCGATCAGGACCGACAGGGCGTGCGTGGCGTCGCCGTAGGCGAAGGTCGCCGTCACCGATTCCTGACGGCCGCCGATGTCGCTGTAGTGCCAGCACTCCCCTACCGCCGGGGCGCCGATCATGGCGGCCCAGCTGGGGTCGGGCACGCCGGCCGCGACCACGCGCCCGGCGGCCTCGGTGGCGGCCGAGCGCAGCTCGGCCGACCCGATCGCGCCGAAGATGCGCAACAGCGCCAGCGCCTCTGGCGTGGCGCTTTCCTCGGCGGCGGGCACTATCGCGGTGGCGAGCACGGCCATGACCTCGGGTGTCCCCGCCGCGCCCGATGCCAGCGCGCCGATCATGTCGGAGCCCCACAGTTCCGCGTCGACCGGCCCGTGGATATGAGAGAGCACGTCTTGCGCCTCACGAAGCACCACGCCGAATGCCTTCGAGGGTTCGATCGGCGCGAATAGCTCAGCGATATCGGCCTCGTCCATCCAGGTATCTTTACACGCGCATTCGCCCGCCGACGCGGCGAACGTCACATTCGGGTCGTCCGCGGCGGTCAGGTGGCGGCGAGCAGGGTGCTGGTGAGCTGCCGCCAGGCCAGGCCGGTGCCTTCCGCGAGGCAGCCGTCGACTACCGCGTCTGTGCCGAGCGCACTGACCTTGACTTCGGGAAGCACGGGCGCGACGGCGCCCAGCGACCGCGTGACGGCCTCGGCGAAGCCGGGGGCCTGGCCAATGCCGCCACCGAGGACGATCAGCTGCGGGTCGGCTACCGCGACCACGCAGCAGATCGCGGAGGCGACCAGCCGCGCCTCCTCGGCCACCACCGCCGAGGCGCGGGTATCGCCGCGCGCCGATGCCTCGAAGACGCGGCGCGCGGAGACCGGGCCGCGCATCCCGGCCCTGCGTGCCTGCCGGACCACCGCCGACGCGGCGGCCACCGCCTCAAGCACGCCCCGGCGCCTGGCCTCGCCGCGGTCGACCTCCTGATCGTCGGCGAGCGGCAGGAACGCGATCTCACCCGCCACCCCGTGCGCGCCGCGGTGCAGTTTGCCATCGATGACCAGGCCCATGCCGATGCCGCTGCCGACGTGCACGAACGCGAAGCTGTCGGCGTCCTGGCCGTGCCCGTGCGCCCGCTCGGCCAGCGCCTCGGCGTCCACGTCGTTCTCCACCGCGAGCCCGGGGCCGAACGCGTTGCGCAGCCCGGCGAGCGCCGCCGGCCGGTTCCAGCCGGGCATCCCGCCGGTCAGCGCCATCGCGTCGCGCCGCGGGTCGTAGACGCCAGGGCTGCCGATCACGGTCTGGGTGACGCGATCGCGTGCAATGCCACCCTCCGCGCAGATGTCGTCGGCCAGCGCGACGAGTTCCGCGACCCGGCCGGACACGCTGGACGCGCTGGCCTTGCGCGAGGACCTGATCCTGATCTCGCCGGAGAGGTCGGCCAGCGCGCCGCGCAGGAACTGATGCCCGATGTCGAGGCCGAGCACGAAGCCAGCGTCCGGCCGGACTTCGTACAGCAGCGCCGAGCGGCCGGGCACCCCCGTGCGCTGGCCCGCCTCGCGCACCAGCGCGGCACGCTCCAGGTTGGCCAGCGCCAGCGACACCGTCGGCTTAGACAGGCCGGAGACGCGGGCGAGGTCGGCACGCGAATACGGGCCGGAAAGCCGGATGCGGTCGAGCAGCAGCTGCTCGTTCATGGCCCTGATCAGCGGCGGGCGGGCTGCCTGCCCGTTGGGCAGGGGGCCACCTGGCGACAGCCCGATAGCCGCCGTCGCGTCGGCGCGCACCTCTGCCACCGCCCGCCTCCCAGGTGTCAGGTCACGCGCTCGGCCGCATTTCGGTACCAGTTCTGGCCGTGCCTCTTGTGACTGGGCCTGATAGTTAGGATACTGCACTAACTAACGCCTTCGCACCCCCGGAAGGACGAGCTCGTCATGAGAAGACCTATCAGAGCCGGAGCAGTCCTCGCCGCGGGACTGCTCGCCGCCGCGCTCGCCGCCTGCAGCGGATCTACCCCCAGCTCAAGCTCAGGCTCAGGCTCGGCGTCGGCCTCAGGCCCGAGCGGCACGCTGACGATTTCCAACGAGCAGGGCACGCTCTGGACGTGCAGCTTCAACCCGTTCAACCCATCCAACCTCGCCCAGGGCGTCACCTTCGGGCAGGTCTACGAGCCGCTGGCGTTCGTCAACACGCTGCAGAGTGGCAAGGCCTCCCCATGGCTGGCGACATCTTGGGCCTGGGGCGCCGGCAACAAGACGCTGACGTTCACGATCCGCAACGGCGTCAAGTGGAGCGACGGGACCCCGATGACCGCGGCGGACGTCGCGTTCACCTTCAACCTGATGAAGAAGTTCCCCACGCTCGACCTGAACTCCGTCTGGTCGGTGCTGTCCAGCGTCACCCAGCAGGGCAACCAGGTCACGATGACGTTCAAGAACGCCGCAGTGCCCTACTTCTACTACATCGCCGACCAGACCCCGATCGTCCCGCAGCACATCTGGTCCACGATCGCCAACCCGGTGAGCTACGCCGATGCCAAGCCCGTCGGGACCGGTGCGTTCATGGTGAACCCCTGTAGCCAGCAGAACATCACCTACGTCGCCAACCCGCACTACTGGCAGCCCGGCGAACCGAAGGTCGCCAAGGTCCTGTACCCGGCGTTCACCTCCAACGACCCGGCCAACACGTACCTGGCCACCGGCCAGGCGCAGTGGGGCAGCCAGTTCATCCCGAACATCAACTCCTTCTACACGTCCAAGAGCCCGGACAACCACTACTGGTTCCCGCCGATCGCGAACGTGACCCTGATCCCCAACCTGACCGTGCCAGGGCTGAACAACGTGGCCGTCCGGCAGGCGATGGCCTACGCGATTGACAGGAACAAGGTCTCGCAGATCGGCGAGTACGGCTACGAGCCGCCGGCCAACCAGACCGGCATCGTGACGCCGACGTTCTCCAGCTGGGAGGACACCTCGGCGGCGAGCCAGTACAACTACACCTACAACCCGGCCAAGGCCGAGCAGGTCCTGACCAGCGCGGGCTTCAAGAAGGGATCGAACGGGATCTTCGCCTCCCCGTCCGGCAAGCCGCTGTCGTTCTCGGTCATCAACATCGGCGGTTACTCGGACTGGGTCGCCTCGATGCAGGTGATCCAGCAGGACCTGAAGGCGGTCGGCATCCAGATCACGCCCGACAACCTGTCGCAAAACGACTTCCTGTCCCGGCTGTACAACGGCGACTACCAGCTCGCCTACAACAACCAGCAGGGCGGCCCGTCGCCGTACTACGAGTACCGGCAGTGGCTGTACTCGGCTAACTCGGCGCCGATCGGCAAGCAGGCCTCGAGCAACTGGGAGCGGTACAGCAACCCAGCGACCGACCAGCTGATCGACCAGTACGCCACGACCACCTCGGCGGCGCAGCAGCAGCAGATCGTGCACCAGCTGCAGGGGGTCCTGCTAAAGGACGTGCCGTTCATCCCTGTGACCGAGGAAGTGGCCTGGTACCAGTACAACACCAGCAAGTTCAGCGGCTGGGTGACGCAGGGCGACCCCTACGCCGTGCCGGCCGCGTACTTCTACCCCGACATGGGCCAGGTGCTGCTGCACCTCGCGCCCAAGTAGGAGAAGCGGCAAAGTAGAGGAATGCGTTTCATCCTTCGCAGGGCCGGGTTCTTCCTGGTCACGCTGTGGGCAGCGGTCACGCTGAACTTCTTCCTGCCGCGGCTGATGCCGGGGAACCCGGCCCTTGCGATGGTGGCCAAGTTCCACGGCCGCCTGTCGGGCCAGGCGCTGACCTCGCTGGAGAACCTCTTCGGCGTGAACACGCATACCAGCCTGTTCGTGCAATACCTGCACTACTTGGGAGACATCGCGACGGGTAACTTCGGCACCTCGCTGTATTTCTACCCCGCGTCGGTCTCTTCGGTAGTGCGGGCCGCCCTCCCGTGGACGCTCGGGCTGGTCGGCGTGACGACCATCCTGGCGTTCGTGCTGGGCACAGGAGTAGGGATCGTCTCGGCGTGGCGGCGCGGCACGTGGCTCGACGGGGTCGTGCCGCCCGTGTTCGTCATCACGTCGGCGATCCCCTACTTCTGGGTCGGGATGATGTTCATCCTGATCTTCGGGATCAGGCTGCAGTGGCTGCCGTACACGTTCGGCTACGACCCGACGCTCACGCCCGGGCTCAACGGCCCGTTCATCGCGAACGTGCTCGAGCACGCCGTGCTGCCCGCCATGGCGCTGCTGCTCACGACCATCGGCACGTGGATCCTGACGATGCGGAACAACATGGTCACCACGCTGGCCGAGGACTACGTCCGGATGGCGCGGGCGAAAGGCCTGCCGAACAGGCGGATCATGCTCGACTACGCGGCGCGCAACGCGATCCTGCCGAACCTCACGGGCTTCGCGATGTCGGCGAGCAGGATCGCCAGCAGCACCGCGACGGTGATGAGCAGGAACAGCGCCTGCATCAGCGGGTAGTCCTCGTTCTCCACCGCCTGCAGCAGCATGTAGCCGACGCCGGGGTAGTCGAAGACGTACTCGA
>DATBBI010000062.1:0-5563 GCA_036271115.1 Trebonia sp. | reverse complement strand
TGCCTAGGTCCGGCGCTGCCTAGGTCCGGCGCTGCCTAGGTCCGTGTCCTCCGTCGGCTGATGCGCGACGGTTGTCCGCCAATTGATCTGCGACGCTCATGTACGGATCGCGGCGGATGAGTGGACGGGAGGACAGCCTTCATGTGCCTTGGCGATCAGAACAAGGTGCCGGGTCACTGTACTCAGCCTTGAATGTTCTGGCAGTGGATGGCAGCAGAAAGGCCGGGGCGGGCACGACGATACGGTGGAGCCCGTGACAACGGCGAACGGCAGCCAGCGGTCCGCGGGATTCGTGGTCGGATCGGTGGTTGCCATAACGTTCGGCACGGCGTATTCATGGGGTCGTCGCAACGGTTTGGTTTTCGGCTAGGAGCCTATCGAGTTCCTCGCGCGGGGTGTGCCAGCCGAAGCGCTTGCGGGGCCGGTCGTTGAGCTCGTCTTCGATGTCCTGCAGCTGGGCGGGGGTGCAGGTGCTGAGGTCGGTGCCTTTGGGGAGGTATTCGCGCAGCAGCCCGTTGATGTTCTCGTTGCTGCCGCGCTGCCAGGGCGCGTGCGGGTCGGCGAAGTACACCTGGATGCCGGTCTCGGCGGTGATGCGGGCGTGGCGGGCCATCTCGGTGCCGCGGTCCCAGGTCAGGGTCCGGGCGAACCAGCCGGGCAGCTGTGTCATGCGGGCGATGACGGCGTCGGCGACCGCGCCGGCGGTGTGGCCGTGTGGCAGGGGCAGCAGGGTGAGGTAGCCGGTGGTCCGCTCGACGATGGTGCCGACCGCGGAGTTGGACGCGGCCGAGCCCATCACCAGGTCGCCCTCGTGGTGGCCGGGCACCAGCCGCCCTTCCACCTCCGGAGGCCGGGCGCCGATGGGGACCGCGCCGATGATCTTGCCGCGCATCTCGCGGCGGCCGCGGCGCTGCCGGGTGCCGCGCCCGGACCGCAGGTGCGCGGCCAGCTCCCGCTTCAGCCCGCCGCGCGGGTAAACGTAGATCGACTGGTAGATCGTCTCGTGGCTGACCCGCATCGCCGGGTCGTCCGGGTGCAGCACCGTCAGCCTCCCGCTGGCCTGCTCCGGCGAGTACCTGCGCTTCAGCAGCTGCTGGACCCCGGCGCGCAGCACCGGGTTCCGGGACAGCTTAGACGGCTTCGGGCGGCGCTGCCGCTCCCACGCCAGCCGGTGCGCCCGCTCCGGCTGATACGCCCCGGTCCGCGGGTCCTTGTTCCGGTCCAGCTCCCGGCCGATGGTCGACGGATGACGGCCCATCCGGGCCGCCGCCTGCCGCTTAGACAGACCCAGCTCCAGCAGCCGGGCCAGCTCATACCGCTCCTCGCGGTCCAGGTAACGCGGACTGTAGGCAACTCCAGGCGGACGGTACACCCCGCCCATCTTGTGATGCAGCCCGTACGCATACGCCAGCGACACGCCGGCCGCCCGCGACGCCTGCGCCGGGTTCATCCCCGCCGCAAGGCAATCCAGCACCAAACGCACCCGCTCCGGTGGCAACCTCCGCCCAGCCATGCAACACCATCCCTAACAGATCAGGTGTTGCGACAATCCCTTGAGCGAGCCACGCTCTACGCGTGCAAAGTTTCCGTGATCATGAACCCGGCCGGGCCTGCACCCCGCACGTCCATGATCGCGAAGACTTGTGGTCGTCGCGCTGGCGACCAGGAACCTTCGTGATCATGAAGCAGGGGTCGGGTCAGGACCCGCCAGAGTCGTCCTGGCCGTCTTCCGGGGCGGGGGTGTCGTCCTCCGGGGCGGCGCCTTCCAGGTCGGAGATGTCCAGGTCGGTCGAGCCGCGGACGAAGGCGTCCGGGTCCTCCAGGTCCTCCGCCGTCGGCAGCAGGTCCGGGTGGGCCCACAGCGCGTCCCTGCCGTCCACGCCGCGCGCGTCGGTCAGGCCGGCCCAGAGGACCGCCGCCTCGCGCAGCATCCGGGGGCGGAGTTCGAGGCCTACCAGAGTCGCGAACGTACGTTCTGACGGACCTCCGGTGGCACGACGGCGACGGATAGCCTCCGCGAGCGCCGCAGCATGCACGAGCCTTGATTCCGCGGCGGCCGAGACCACCGTCGCCACCCACCCTTCCACCAGCGCGAGCGCGGTCTCCAGCCGGGCGAGCGCCGCCTTCTGCTGCGGCGTGTCCTCCGGCCGGAACAGTGTCTCGCCCTGCAGGGCCTCGCGCAGCGCCTCCGGGTTGTTGATGTCGATGTCCGGCATGGCGTCGCGCAGCTTGCTCATGTCCACGGTGATGCCGGCGGCGTACGCCTCGACCGCGCCGAACAGGTGCTGGCGCAGCCACGGCACGTGCCCGAACAGCCGGTGGTGCGCCGCCTCCCGCAGCGCGAGGAACAGCCGGACCTCCTCGATGCCCACCGAGAGCCCCTCGCCGAACGCGGCCACGCCAGACGGCAGCAGCGCGGCGGTGCCCTCGGGGCCGAGCGGCAGGCCGACGTCGGTCGAGCTGACCATCTCGCCGGCCAGCTCACCGACCGCGGTGCCGGTCTGGCCGCCGATCATCGCCCCGCCGAGCTGCCGCAGCATGGGCGCGAGCCCGGATAGCCCGCCAAGGCCGGACAGCGCCTGCTGCATCTCCTCAGGGACGTCCGCGCCGAGTTGCGAAGGGTCGACGTTCAGCATCGAGCTCATCGCGTCCACGCCCTTGGCCGCGATCGGCTCGCACAGCGCGGACCAGACGGGGAAGGTGGCCTCCAGCCATTCCGACTTGCTCCAGGCCTCGATCTTCCTGATGCCGGAAGGGAACGTGGTCACGTCGTCCAGCCACAGGTCCGCGAGCCGGATCGCCTCGGTGACGGCGGCGCGCTCGTTGGCCAGCACGCTGGGGTCGCCCTTGGCCGCGATGGTGTGCCTGGCCAGGTTCTTCGCCAGTTCCCAGTTGACCGGGCCGCCGCTGTAGGAAAGCAGGTCGGCGAACTGGCGCAGCGCGTCGGCGAACTGGTTTGGCCCGCCGGGCTCGCCAGGCCCGCCAGCGCCGGGAACCCCGAAGCCGAACGGGCCTATCGGACCTGCTGGCCCCTCGCCGCCGGGTGGCTTCGGGTCGTCATCGCCGGGCCGCCCGGGCGGGCCGAAGCCGAACGGAGGACGATCAGCCATGGTGCGCCCCCTCAGCTGTCAGTTAGTCGGGCACGATAGAAAGGTCATAGTCGTCACGCTATTCGGGAGCAGCCGATTTGAGAAACGTCAGACGGCAGGTTCGCCACGAGCGCAGCGTTCGGCGTGAGCGTAGCACCGCGCCCGCTCCGCCGGTCGTGGCGGTCACCGGTGCGGCCCGCGGAGTCGGGCAGGCGCTGGCTATCAGCCTCGCTGAGTCCCCGCTGATCGATCGCGTCGTCGCCATCGACGATCACCGGGGTGATGCCGCCCGGGTGACGTGGCGGGTCGCGGACGTCAGGGACCCGACGCTCGCGGCGCGCCTGGCGGGCGTCGACGTGGTGGTCCACGCGGACATGGACACCTCGGCGGTTACCGATCCCCGGCAGCGGCGGGCGCTCAACGTGCGCGGTGCGCAGACCGTGCTGACGGCAGCCGCCGCCGAGCGCGTCGGGCGGGTCGTGCTCGTGACGAGCGCGATGGTGTACGGCGCGCGGCCGGACAACCCGGTGCCGCTGCCCGAGGACGCGCCGCTGCTCGCGGACGCCGACGGCAGCGTGGCCGGCGACCTGCTGGAGGTCGAGGAAATCGCCAGGCGCTCCCGGCGGGTGAACCCGGGCACGGCGGTGACCGTCGTGCGGCCGGCCGCTCTCGTGGGAGACGCGGTTGACACGCTGCTGACAAGGCATTTCGAGGCGCCCCGGCTGCTGGCGGTGCGCGGTTGCGCGCCGCGCTGGCAGTTCTGCCACGTGAATGACCTGGTGTCGGCCCTTGAACTGGCCGCCGTCGGCGACGTGACCGGCGACTTCGCGGTGGGCTGCGACGGCTCGCTCGCCCAGGACGAGGTCGAGGAGCTGAGCGGGCTGAAGTCGATCGAGCTGCCAGCGCGGCTGACGTTCGGCACCGCGCAGCGGCTGCACCGCCTCGGCGTCACGCCCGCGCCCGCCGCCGAGCTGCGCTACATGGTGTACCCGTGGGTGGTGGACTGCGCGGCGCTGCGCGCGGCGGGGTGGCGGCCGTCGTACGACAACGCGTCGGCCCTGTCGACGCTGCTCGCCGCCCGCGCCGGACGCCACGCGGTAGCGGGCCGCAGGATCGCCCGCAAGGACGCGGCGCTCACCGCGGCAGGGGCCGCGGGGACGGCCGCCGCGGTCCTCGGCACCGCCGCGATCGTCCGGCGTGCCCGCCGACGGGGCGGGTCGTTACCTGTTCGCTTCCGCGATACCTTAGTCGGGTGAGCCAGATCAGGCTGATCGCCATCAGGGACACCGAGCTGTCGGTTGACGAGGTGCGGGCGGCGATCGCCGACCCGGCGGCCGGCGGTGACGTGATTTTCTGCGGCACCGTGCGGGACAACGACGCGTCCCGCGGCGTGACCGGCCTTTCCTACAGCGCGCACCCGTCAGCGGAGGCCGAAATGCGCCGCGTCGCCGAGGCCATCGTCGCTAAGTACCCCGAGGTGGTCGCGCTCGCCGCGGTGCACCGCGTGGGCGACTTGGCGGTGGGCGACCTGGCCGTCGTCGTCGGAGTGTCCTGCCCGCATCGCGCGGAGGCGTTCCACGCCTGCCACGCCATGATCGACGAGCTCAAGGCCTCGGTACCGGTCTGGAAGCACCAGCGGTTCACCGACGGTTCTGACGAGTGGGTCGGCAGCGCGTAACCTTCGGCCATGTTCCGACGCTCGCTGACGCTGACTATCGCCGGGATCGCGACCCTGATCGCGATCGCGGTGGCGGTGCTGGTTCCCGTGCCCTACGTGATCCTGCTGCCTGGCCCGACCCTGAACACGCTGGGCAACGACACGTCGGGACAGCCGCTGATCAAGATCAGCGGGACCCAGACGTACCCGACCACCGGGCACCTCAACATGGTGACCGTCGGCTTCAACGGCGGCCCCGGCGTGCGGCTGAACATCTTCCAGGCGCTGCGCGGCTGGCTCAGCCCGACCAACGCGGTGGTGCCGGAGGCCGAGATCTTCCCGCCGGGACAGACCGCGCAGCAGACCCATGCGCAAGACGTCCAGCAGATGGCCTCGTCGCAGGAGACGGCCACCGCCGCCGCGCTGACCGAACTGCACATCCCGTACGAGACCGAGACCGTGGTGGTCACGACGACGCCGGGATACCCTGCGAGCACCGTGCTCAAGGCAGGGGACGTGATCAAGGCGGTGGACGGCAAGCCGGTGACCGGTACCGCCAGCCTCAGCGCGGCGATCGCGGCGCATCCGGCGGGCTCGGAGCTGCAGCTGACCGTGCTGCGGGCGGGCCAGACGCTGTCCCTGCAGGTCGCGACCAAGAACTCAGGCGGCAAGCCGATCATCGGCGTCGAAGTTCAGGAGCAGTACAAGTTCCCGTTCACGGTGACGATCGACGTCGGCAACATCGGCGGCCCGAGCGCGGGCATGATGTTCGCGCTCGGGATCATCGACATGCTCACCCCCGACAACCTGACCGGCG
>DATBBI010000061.1:0-6899 GCA_036271115.1 Trebonia sp. | reverse complement strand
AAGTGGGTCTACACAGCCCGGTCATTAGTCCGCGGCCCAGAAACCCGGCGGGGAGGTTTCTGCCTTCCCGAACACTGCCGCTACCCCCGGAAGCGGAGGAGATCGTGCGTTCGGACGGGCTGGCCTGATGCGTTTTCGCATCCTGGGTCCGCTAGAGGTCTGGTCTGACAAAGAAGGCTGGGCAGCCATCGGCGCCCCTAAGTGGCGCTCGCTTCTCGCATGCCTGCTGGTGCGGCCCGGGCAGCTCATCTCGACCGACAGCCTGATCCTCGAGCTGTGGGGGGACAGCCCGCCCGCGAAGGCGAACAACCTGGTCAGCATCTACGTGCACCGGCTGCGGCGGATGATCGGCGACAGCGAGGGCCGGCTGCTGGTGTACCGGGCGCCCGGGTACCTGCTCCGCATCGCCCCCGGCGACCTGGACCTGCAGGAGTTCGAGCGGCTGGTCGCGGAAGGCAGGAGTGCGCTCGCCGCGGCCGAACCGCACCGCGCCGCCGCCCTGCTCGCGGAGGCGCTCGCGCTGTGGCGCGGCCGGCTGCTCGCCGACGTCGCGCCGTCCACGCTCATCAGTACCGAGGCCGAACGGGGAAATGAACTCCGGCTTGACGCCGCCGAACTGCGCGCCGAGGCGGACCTGGAGTGCGGCAGGGCCGCTCAGCTGGTCCCCGAGATGCGCAGGCTGGTGGGGGAAAACCCGATCCGCGAGGGACTGTGGCTGCTGCTCATCAGGGCACTTGACGAGGCCGGCAGACATGCCGAAGCGCTCGACACGTACACCCAGGCCAGGCAGGTCATCGCCGACGAGCTTGGCGTCGATCCCGGCGCCGAGCTGCAGGAGCTGTACGCGCGGCTGCTCGCGGCCGACGCGTCGTCGGCGCGGCCGCGGAAGCGGCCGATTAAGGGAGACCTTCCAGTAGTTCAGGCGCCAGGCGCCGCGCCCGGGGTGCCGGCGGGTTCCGCGCGGCCGGCCGACGCCGGGACCGCTGCAGCCGCCCCTGGCGCAAGTGCCGACCGCATCGTCGAGGTCGAGGCACTCATCGGCGCGGAAGACACCAGCGGACCGCACGGGGAAGGCTCGGGGACGATCGCTGTCGCCGCGGTCGCCGCTGCCGCCGAGATTGTCGAGAAACCGGCCACCTCGCCGCCAGCGCGCCCGACGCAGCTCCCTGCCGATATCGGGGACTTCACGGGCCGCGAGGCGCAGGTCAGGCATCTATGCGAGATGCTGGTCCAGGACGAGGCGGCGCGCGGGCCTGGCGCGGTCCGGATCGCCGTGGTTGCAGGGGCCGCGGGCCTCGGCAAGACGGCGCTAGCCGTGCACGCCGCGCACCAGGTCAGCTCTGAGTTTCCTGACGGCCAGCTCTACGTCGACCTGTTCGGGGCCAGCGCACGGCCGACGGCACCCGGCGAGGTGCTCGCCAGATTCCTGCGGGACGTCGGGGTGGAAGGAGACAAGGTCCCGGTCGGTGACGACGAGCGCGCGGCGCTGTACCGGACGAGGCTGACCGGTCGCCGCATGCTCATCTTGCTGGACAACGCCAAGGACGCCGCCCAGGTCCGGCCGCTGCTGCCGGGCACCGCGTCTTGCGCCGTCCTGGTGACCACGAGAAACCGGACGCCCGACCTGGCCAGCACCCGGTTCGTGGACCTGCATGTCCTTGAGGACACCGAGGCGCTGACGTTGTTCTCCCGGATCGTCGACGACGACCGGCCGGCCGCCGAGCCGGATGCCACCGCGGAGGTCCTGCTCGCCTGTGCCGGGCTGCCGCTCGCGATCCGGATCTGCGCGGCCCGGCTGGCAGCGCGCAAGCAGTGGCGGATCGCCACCCTGGCGAACAGGCTGCGGAACGAGCAGCGGCGGCTTGACGAGCTTGAGACGGGAGACCTCGCGGTCCGGTCCAGCTTCCAGGTGAGCTACGACAGCCTGCACGCCGGACGGCACGGCATCAATCCCGCGCGGGTGTTCCGGCTGCTCGGCCTTTGGCACGGGGCGTCGATCAGCCTGCCGGCCGCCGCGGCCCTGTTCGGTGAGTCCGACGATGACGTGGCGGACGCCCTGGAGACCCTCGTCGACGCGAACCTGCTCGAGTCGCCGGCCGCGGACTGGTACCAGTTCCACGACCTGCTCCGGGTCTACGCGACCGAGCGCGCCCAGGAAGAAGAATCGGAGACGGACCGCACCGAGGCCGTCGGGCGGCTGCTGCGGTGGTACCTGGAGACCGGGGAGGCCGCCGCGGACGCGGTCGCGCCGCGCCGTTACCGGGTGCCCCGCGAGCCCGCGGCGCCGGGCTATCCGCCGCTGGCATTTGGCTCCGTGGATGAGGCCCTGGCCTGGTACGGAGACGAGCGGGCGAACGTCGTGACCGCGACCCAGCAGGCGGCGGCCGTGGAACTCCATGACATCGCCTGGCGGCTGCCGCCGAACCTTTTCCCGCTGTTCAACAGGTGGGGCAACTGGACAGACGGCGTGACGACCCACCGGGTGGCCGCGGAGAGCGTGCGCAAGGCCGCCGACAGGCTCGGCGAGGCGTGGGTCCTCGACAGGCTCGGCTGGTCGCTGGCCCGGCTGCGGGACGCGGAAGCGTTCGGCTATCTCGAGCAGGCCCTGGCCATCCGGCGCGAACTCGGTGACACGAGAGGAGAGGCACAGAGCGCGATCGGGCTCGCCGAGGGGTACCTCAAGGTGCGCGGCCCTGGCGAGGAGGCAGTGAAGTACCTGCGGCTCGCCGCGGACCTGCTGCGGCCGACGGACATGCTGTCCCTGCGGGCGGTCGCGCTGAACAACCTCGGCGAGGTGCACCTCGATCTCGGTGACCTGGATGCGGCCGAGGAGTGCTGCGCGGAGGCAAGGGACATCTGGCGCGAGATCGGCGGATACGGCGAAGGGTGGGCGGTCCAAAACCTTGGCCGGGTCTACCTGGCTCTCGGCCGCATCGGTGACGCGGCCACGAGCCTGACGGACGCGATAGGCGCGCACCGCGCGTCCGGCGACCTCGCCGGCCAGGCGACGGCTCTCAAGTACCTCGGGCATGCGCGCCTGGCGGCCGATGAGCCCGGCGAGGCGCGGAACTCGTGGACGCAGGCACTGGCGATATTCGAGCAGATCAACGAGCGCGCGGAGGCGGCGGAGGTGGCCGCGTCACTCGCTTCGCTGCCGCATTCATAACTGCGTGACCATAGATTGAATGTCGTCACGAACGTTTCAAGATTCCCTTTCATCAGGGAAAGCGTGGCGCGAACATCCCGGTGATCTATATAAATCGGGGTGATTTCCCGCGAGCCTCGTCATTAGAATTGCCTTGACGGGGCATTCATTTATGCCGAGCATCTCCTGGCAACCGGGACAGCCAGGGTTTCCTTGGCTGCGGGGCCGGGGGCGAGAGAAAGAGCGGGGAAAGCCATGAGCGAAGAGCGTCCAGAGACAGTGACTCCTGAGACAGTGACTCCTGAGACCGTGACTCCTGAGACGGTCACGCCGGAAACCGTGACCCCGGAGACTGTTACGCCGGAAACTGTCACGCCGGAGACCGTCACCCCGGAAACGGTGACTCCTGAGACCGTAACCCCGGAAACAGTGACGCCCGAGACGGTCACCCCGGAAACGGTCACCCCGGAGACCGTGACCCCGGAGGACGAGGACTAAGGCTCGAAGCGGCCAGCGCGCCGCCTTCACGCCATCGTTCGCATCCGCACGCACGTTGTTTGTCGGCTAGACTTCACTGGCGCATCGCAGATATCCGTATGAGGAGTGACTGACCGTGCCTGAGGTCCGTATCGAAGCCGAGCTGCGTAACGAGTTCGGCAAAGGGGCAGCCCGCCGTACCCGCCGGGCGGGTCGCGTGCCCGCTGTCATCTACGGCCACGGTGCGGAGGTCCGCCACCTGTCGCTGCCCGAGCACGAGCTGATGCTCGCGCTGAAGACGCCGAACGTCCTCATCCGGCTCGAGGGCCTGCCAGGCCGCGCCGGCCTGGCGCTGCCGAAGGCGGTGCAGCGGAACGCGATCAGGGGCGATATCGAGCACGTCGACCTGATCGAGGTCCGCCGCGGTGAGAAGGTCACCGTCGAGATCCCGGTCCGGGTGACCGGCGAGATCTTCCCCGGCGGCCTGCTCGACCAGCAGCTCGTGCAGATTGCCGTCGAGGCCGAGGCCACGAACATTCCCAACGGCGTGGATGTGGACGTCCAGGGCATGGAGGTCGGCGCCTCGGTGCACGCCAAGGACCTCGCGCTGCCGCAGGGCACCACACTCCAGGTCGACCCGGACGCGCTCGTGCTGCACGTGATCGCTGCGCCGACCCAGGAGCAGATCGAGGCCGAGCTCGGCGAGGGCGCCCCAGAGGCTGGCGAAGAGGCCGAGGTTCCGGAGCCGGTCGCTCCGGCCGAGGCTCCCGAAGGGGAGTAGCAAGACCGGCGCTCTATGGCCGACGAACGCTGGATCATCGCTGGCCTCGGCAACCCGGGGCCAGAGTACGCGGGCACCCGGCACAACGCTGGGCAGATGGTGCTCGCCGAGCTGGCCGGGCGGATGGGCGCGCGGTTCAAGGCGCACCGCACCCGCAACGACGTCGCGGAGGGCCGTCTCGCCGGCCAGCCGGTGACCCTGGCCAGGCCGCACGCGTACATGAACCTGTCCGGCGGCCCGGTGGCTGCCCTAGCGGCCTTCTACAAGCTTTCCCCCGAACGGATCGTGGTGCTCCACGACGAGCTGGACATTCCGTTCGGCGCGGTAAGGCTCAAGCTGGGCGGCGGTGACAACGGCCACAACGGCCTCAGGTCGGTCACCGCCTCGCTCGGCACCCGTGACTACTACCGTGTCCGCTTCGGCATCGGCCGGCCGCCCGGCCGGATGGAGGCTGCCACGTACGTGCTGCGCGACTTCACGGCGGCCGAGCGCAAGGAGCTCCCGTTCGCCATCGACCGGTGCGCCGACGCCACGGAGACCCTGATCAGCAAGGGCCTCACCGAAGCCCAGAACCTGTACCACACCGACCCGGCGTCAAGCTGACCCGCTGAGGCGGGCGGCGGTCAGAGGTGGCGGGCGAAGAAGCGCTCCGAGCTGTCGATCTCGAACCCCGGCACGTCCATGTGCCCGCCGGGGTTGGCGTGCAGCGTCTTTTCCGCCGAGCCGATGGCGTCGAACAGCGCCAGCGCCGACTCGCGCGGCACGATCTCGTCGTCCCACTGGAGGATGAACTCCACGGGGACGGTGATCCTGGCGGCGGGCTCGGCTAGGGTCTCATAACCCATCAGGCCGAGGACGGCCGCCTTGATCCGCGGCTCGACCGCCACCAGCGGCACGCCGATCGCGCTGCCGAGCGACAGGCCCCAGTAGCCGATCGGCGCACCGGCGCCGATCCAGTCCAGTCCGGTCAGGGCGTCGATAGTAGCCTGCCACTCGGGTATCGCGAGCGCGGCGGCGACGACGCCGCGGCGGGCGAACGCGTCGCCGAGAGGCTTGCCTGCCGCGGTCAGTTCCTCGATCTCCGTGTTGAACGGCTCGTACTCTGCCGGGACCGGCCTGCCGCCCCACCCCGGCGCGTCGATGGCGGCGACCGCGTACCCGCTGCCCGTCACGTAGCGGAGGGCCCGGCCCGTCATCGACGGCGCCGTCCGGTGCCCGCCGCCGCCATGGCCGAGCAGCACCAGCGGGCGCGGTCCGGTGGCCCCGGCCGGCGCCCATACGGCGCCGGTCACGTCGCCAACCGTGAACAAGCCCTCCGTCACGCCGTCCGCTGTCGTCTCTGCAGAGAACCGCATACCGCCGCCTTCCCGCCCGCCCTATCCGTCGGATATCACCGTCTCCCACTTCCCCCGACCAGGCAAGCCGTCGGCCCGGGCGGACCCCCAAGAAGCCAGGCGGCCGGTAGCATCGGGCGGGTGATGACAGCCGATGACCATGTGCTCGCGCGAGATCTGGCAGAGGAGGCCGGGCAGCGGCTGCTCGACCTCCGCGCTCGCGGCGGTGACCCGGACGTGCTGCGGAAGGCGGGAGACCGGCTCTCCCACGAGTTCCTCGTCGCCGAACTCAACGCGAAACGGCCGCACGACGCCGTCCTGTCCGAGGAGGGTATCGACGACAAGGCGCGGCTAAGCGCCGACCGGGTGTGGATCGTCGACCCCCTGGACGGGACGCGAGAGTTCGGCGAGGAGGGGCGCACCGACTGGGCCGTGCACGTGGCACTCTGGGAAAGGGACAAAGGCGGGCTCACCGCCGGCGCCGTGGCGCTCCCGGCCCAGGGCACGGTGCTGGATACCGCAAACCCGCCCAAGGGCCCGTCAGGCGAAGCACAGGAGCCGGGCAGGCCGCTCAAGCTGGTAGTGAGCCGGAGCCGGGCGCCGCAGCTCGTGTACGACGTGGCGGCCATTACCGACGCGGTGCTCGTGCCGTGCGGCTCGGCAGGCGCGAAGGTGGCGACCGTCATCACCGGGCAGACCGACGCCTACCTGCACGCCGGTGGCTTCTACGAGTGGGACACCGCCGCCCCGGTTGCGGTCGCGGTCGCCGCTGGGTTCCACGTCTCCCGCATCGACGGCAGCGATGTCCGGTACAACCGGGACAACCCGCTGCTGCCGGATATCCTGGTTTGCCGGCCCGCAATCGCGGGCTTGCTGCTGGAAGCGATCCGGGAAGCGACGCATGCACTCTGACTACCTGTTGTCCCAGCTAGACGTGCTCGAGGCCGAGTCGATCCACATCATGCGTGAGGTCGCCGCAGAGTTCGAGCGGCCCGCACTGCTGTTCTCCGGCGGCAAGGACTCCATCGTGGTGCTCGCGCTGGCGGAGAAGGCGTTCCGCCCGGCGAACATCCCGTTCCCCGTCATGCACGTGGACACCGGGCACAACTTCCCCGAGGTGCTCGAGTTCCGCGACAGAAGGGCCGCCGAGCTCGGCGTCAGG
>DATBBI010000060.1:0-11566 GCA_036271115.1 Trebonia sp. | reverse complement strand
GGCGCGGGCAGGATGCCCTCCGACTTGGCGAAGGTCACGGCGGCGGCGAAGCATTCGCGCTGCGCCTTGGCGACGGCCTCGAACAGCCCGAGCTCGTACATGTGCGACAGCAGCGGCGACATCCCGTGGTAGCGCAGTCCGCCGGCGTGCACGGGGGCGGGGATGAAGGCGTGGCCGAGCGTGTGCATCTTCAGCAGCGGGGTCATCCCGGCCGTGTCGCCGAAGTCGTACGCGTAGACCCCCCGGGTGAACGACGGGGCCGCGGTGGGCTCGACAGCCCGGATGACCGGGTTCATCCGTCCGGCCAGCTTCTCCCGCAGGAACGGGAAGAACAGCCCGGCGAAGTTCGACCCGCCGCCGGTGCAGCCGACGATCAGGTCGGGTCCGGCCTCCTCCCCGGCCATCTCGAACTGCGCGAGCGCCTCCTGGCCGATGACGGTCTGGTGCAGCAGCACGTGGTTGAGCACCGAGCCGAGCGCGTACCTGGTCTCCGCGCTGCCGCCGGCGGCCTCGACGGCCTCGCTGATCGCGATGCCGAGGCTGCCGGTGGAGTCCGGATCGTCCGCGAGCACCTTCAGGCCCGCGTTGGTGGCCCGCGACGGGCTCGGGTGCACCGTCGCGCCATAGGTCTCCATCAGCGTCCGGCGGTGCGGCTTCTGGTCGTAGGAGGCGCGGACCATCCAGATCTCGCAGTCCAGGCCGTACTGCGCGCAGGCGAACGCCAGTGCGCTGCCCCACTGGCCGGCGCCGGTCTCGGTGGTGAGCCGCTTGGTGCCCTCGCGCGAGTTGTAGAACGCCTGCGGGACGGCGGTGTTCGGCTTGTGCGACCCGGCGGGGGAGACGCCCTCGTACTTGTAGTAGATCCGGGCCGGCGTGTTCAGCGCCTTCTCAAGGCGCCGCGCGCGGAACAGCGGAGTCGGCCGCCACAGCTTGTAGACGTCGATGACCTCGCCGGGAATGTCCACGTAGCTGTCGCCGGTGACCTCCTGGCCGATGAGTTCCATGGGGAAGAGCGGCGCGAGGTCGTCAGGTCCGACCGGCTGGCCGGTGCCCGGGTGCAGCGGCGGAGGCGGCGGCGCGGGCAGGTCGGGGATCACGTTGTACCACTGCGCGGGAATCTGCGACTCGTCGAGGATGAACTTCGTCCGCTCGCTCACTCGGGCCTCCGTCTTTGGAACTGGCGTCTTTGGATCTGGTCGTTGCTCGCTGCCAAGCACCATATGCCGCCTGGCTAGCGGCCGGATAGGGTCGGGGCATGCCTGATGTGCCGGAACTCTCCCCGGCGGTGCGCGCCGCGCTCGCAGCGGGGCGGCCCGTGGTGGCGCTCGAGTCGACGATCATCTCCCACGGCCTGCCGCGGCCGGCGAACCTCACCGCGGCCAGGTCGTTCGAGCAGCTGCTCACCGGGGCCGGGGTGACGCCCGCCACGATCGCGGTGATCGACGGCGTGCCGCGGGCCGGCCTAGACGACGCTGGCCTGGAGCGGATCGCGCTGGACGAGTCGGTGGTCAAGGTGAGCAGCCGGGACCTCGGGCTGGCGATGGCCGGGAAGCGGACCGCCGGCACCACGGTCGCGGCCACCGCGGTGCTGGCCTCGAAGGCCGGGATCCGGGTGTTCGCGACCGGCGGGCTCGGCGGCGTGCACCGCGGCTTCGCCGAGTCGGCCGACGAGTCGGCGGACCTGACCGCGCTGTCCAGGACGCCGATCACCGTGGTGTCGGCGGGTGTGAAGTCGATCCTGGACATCCCGGCGACCCTGGAGCGCCTCGAGACGCTGGGCGTGGCGGTCGCCGGCTACCAGACGAACAGGTTCCCCGGCTTTTACCTGACCGACTCCGGTCAGGATCTCGACTGGCGGCTGGACACGCCGGAGGAGATCGCCGCCGTCATGGCCGCGAGGGACCTGCTCGGCGACGAGTCCGCGCTGCTCATCGGCAACCCGTTGCCGCCGGACAAGCAGCTCGACCCGGAGCTGCACGACCGCGTGCTCGCCGATGCGCTGGCCGCCGCCGAGACCGCCGGGGTCCACGGCAAGGCGGTGACGCCGTTCCTGCTCGATCACATGCAGCGCGCCACCGACGGCGCGAGCGTGCTGGTCAACCTGGAGGTTGCCCGCGGCAACATCGCGCTGGCCGGCCAGATCGCCGCCGCGTGGGCCAGCCGGGACCCCCGGCCCTGACGAGCGCGGCGGGGGGTGCCCGTTGCCGCGGGTGCTAGTTGTGGGGGACGTGATCAACGACGTCCTGGTGCGGGCGCCGTGGCCGCTCGCGCTCGGCGACGACAACCCGGCGGTGATCAGGAGCATGCCGGGCGGTTCCGCCGCTAACCAGGCCGCGTGGCTGGCCGCGCTGGGACTGGATGTGGTGTTCGCCGGGCGGGCCGGCGCGCGGGACGCCGAGTTCCACCGGCGGGAGCTCGCCAGGTTCGGCGTCGAGCCGCGGCTGGCGGCCGACGAGTCGGTGCCCACCGGGGCGATCGTCGTGCTGGTCGGACCGGACGGCGAGCGGACCATGATCACCGACCGGGGCGCGAACCTGCGGCTGGGCCCGGCTGACGTGCCGGCTGCCCTGCTCGATGACGCGGCGCTGCTGCACCTCACCGGCTACTCCTTCTTCGAGCCAGGACCGCGAGCGGTCGTGCGCGGGCTGCTCGCCGAGGCAGGGCGCAGGGGAGTGCCGGTCACGATCGATCCAGGCTCCGCGGCGTTCCTCGCCGCGCCCTCGATCGGGCCGGCCGCGTTCCTCGGCTGGACCAGGGGCGCCGCGGTCTGCTTTCCCAACGCGGACGAGGCGGCCGTGCTGACCGGCGCGGGCCCGCCCCCGGCGGCCGATCCGGCCGCGATGGCGGCCGTCCTCGCCGGCTACTACGGCGCCGTCGTGGTCAAGCTCGGCGCGGACGGCGCCGTGTACGCGGCGGGCGATGCGACGCCAGGGCGGGTCGCCGCCGTGCCTGCCGCGGTGCGCGACACGACGGGCGCGGGAGACGCGTTCTGCGCGGGGTTCCTGGCCGCATGGCTGGACGGTGCCCCGCTCGCGGCCGCCTGCGCCGCCGCCGCTGAGATCGCCGCTCGCGCCGTCGCAAGCCTGGGCGGCCGGCCCGGAGGCTGAGAACTGTCTCGCAATGAGACACGGTGTCTCAAAGTTATTGAATTCGTCCACTATCGCCCAGTGAGAGAGATTACGATCGGTTCGTGGGGAAACGGGCCAAGACTCCAGCCGCCGGCATGGTGCCGTCGAGGCCCCATGTGGCGCGGGTCTACGACTACCTGCTTGGCGGCAAGGACAACTTCGCCGTCGACCGGATCTACGGCCAGCGGATCGCCGCTGCGATGCCGGGGGTCGAGGCGGGCGTCCGCGGGCAGCGGGCCCTGCTCGGCCGGGTGGTCCGCTACCTGGTGGGGAACGCCGGGATCAGGCAGTTGCTTGACATCGGCGCCGGGTTGCCAACCGCGGAGAACGTGCATCAGATCGCTCAGCGTGTCGACCCGGCCGCCCGCGTGGTCTACGTGGACAACGATCCGATGGTGCTCAGCCACGCCAGGGCGGTGCTCGCGGAGAACCCGCTGACGGCCGTGGCGGAGGGGGACCTCCGCGATCCCGCCGGGATCATCGGTCATCCTGTGGTGCGTGCTCACCTGGACTGGACCGGGCCGATCGGGCTGCTGCTGTCCGGCATCATGCACCAGATCATGGACTACGAGCAGCCGGCCAGGCTCACCGGCGAGCTGATCGACGCGCTGCCGTCGGGCAGCTACGTGTTCATCCACCACCTGCTCGACCTCGACGTTCCCGGCGCCGTCCAGCTGAAGGAGTTCATGACACGGGCCTTCGGACGGGCCGAGTTCCGCACGCTCGACCGGGTGCGGGAGCTGTTCAGCGGCCTTGAGCTCGTGGAACCTGGCCTGGTCCAGGTTCGCGACTGGCGTCCCGACGGGGCCGCCGCCACGGGGGAGGACGTAGCCCAGGCCGGGCCCGGCCTGGGCTACGCCGGGGTCGCGCGGAAGCCCTGAGCAGCCGTTTCCGGCTTGCGTGACCTGGCAACCGATGTCGACCGGTCATTGCGCCTGTTAACGTATGCGTACGAGGTAGTCTGCGGTGAGAACGCAGGAGCTTGCAGGTACCGGGAGTGGTCGAAGTGACGGATGACCAGGTAGCACGCGGCGTGCCGGTCGTGGTGGCGCTGCCTGCCGAGATCGACGTCACCAACTGCGACGAGGTGCACGACCAGCTGATCGCGGCCCTCGAGCCCGGCGTGGGCATCGTGGTCGCCGACCTGACGTCAACCGTCTTCTGCGACTCCTCGGGAGTCCACGCGATAATGCGGGCTTACGAGGGGGCCGCAGCGCGCGACGTGCAGCTGTGGCTGGCGGTGCCGCAGACCGGATCGGTGCGCCGCGTGCTCGAGCTGACCGGCGTCGGCCGCCTCATGCCGGTGTACGCGAGCCTTCAGGACGCGATGGGCGCGGCCTAACCGGCCCTGCGCAGCACGATCATCGCGACGTCGTCCTCGTGCGGGCCGAAGGCGGCCAGCACCCGGTTGGCGAACGCCTCGACGTCGGTGCCGGCGGCCTCGAGCGCGGTGGTGCGCAACGTCTCCATGTTGCTGTCGAGAAAGACTTCGCGGTCCTCGACGAGGCCGTCGGTGAACAGCACGGCGGTGCCACCCGGCGGCAGGAACGCCGTCTCGACGTGCGGCTCGTGGCGGGTCAGACCGAGCGCCAGCCCGCCTTCGCCCACGTAGTCCGCGCTGCCGCCGCCCACGCGCAGCAGCGGCATGTGCCCGCAGTTGACGATCGAGAGCTCACCGGTGCCCGGGTGGACGAGCACCAGGCACAAGGTGGCCATCAGGCCCGGGTGGTAGCGCCGGAGAACCTCGTTGACCAGGCCGGTGATCTCGACCGGCGAGTGCGCTTCTGTGGCGAAGGCGCGCAGCGCGTGCCTGAGCTCTCCCATGACGGTCGCGGCGTGCAGCGAATGTCCTTGCACGTCGCCGATGGCCACCAGGACTCCGTCCCGCCAGGGCAGCGCCTCGTAGAAGTCCCCGCCGACCTCGGCCTGGTCGCTGGCCGGCAGGTAGCGGAACGCCATCAGCAGGTCCGGCACCGGGGGCAGCGACGCGGGCAGGAAGCTCCGCTGCAGGGTCAGGGCCACGAGGTGATCTTCCGCGGACGAGCGCAGCGCCTCGACCGCGAGCGCGACCGACTGCGTGAGGTGGCGGAGGATCTGCATGTCCTCGTCGCCGGATACGCCGGCGGAGTCGACCGTGAGCACCGTCGGCGGCCTGCCTGGCTTGATCCGGGTGGCCGCCACGCGGACGTCCACGCGCAGCGTGCTGTCCGGCACGAGGCCCAGCCAGTCTTCCCTGCCCATGGTCACCACGCCGCTGGCCTCGAAGGGGCCGAGCACGCGCTCCACGACCCGGCCCACCAGCCCGGGCGGGCCGCCGCGCCGCACCGGCATGAGACCTCCTGGAAGACCAGCCATCCGCCGGACCTGGCCGTCGGGCATCTCCAGCATCAGCACGACGGGAACGGCGAACATCCTGGCCGTTCCGACGGCCGCCGCCGCTGCCAGGCCGTCGAAGGTCTCCGCGGCGTTGATGTCCAGTGTCACGCTGGCCAGCGCGGCGAGCAGGGCAGCCGTCCGTTCGGCGCGGGTCCTGGCACGGTAGTAGCGCAGCACGGCCGCCACCGTGGCGAGCAGTTCTTCAGGTTCCGCGGGTTCCACCAGGTAGGCGTCGGCGCCCTGGGTCAGTCCATGAGCGCGATCCGCGACGTCGACCGCGGTGGCGGATACCTGGATCACCGGGATCGCGGCCGTCTTCGGGTCGCTCTTGATCTGGCGGCAGACGTCGAAGCCACTCATGTCCGGCAGGTTCACGTCAAGCAGCACGAGGTCGGCGGCGGCCACCCCGGCGAGCGCCTCCCGTCCGGTGCCGACCTCTGTCACGGTGTGGCCCGCCCGCCGCAGCCAGGTCGCCAGCACGTAGCGCTTGGCCTCGTCGTCGTCCACGAGGAGCAGCGTGCCGGGCGCCTCGCTCATCGCGTGCCCCTGATGACGCGCCTGATCGCGAAGGCGAGCCGTTCCCTTGTCAGCTCGTCCTTGTGCAGCAGGGCCGCGGCCCGCGGCGGCGGCGGCTCGTCGTGACCGGTGATGACGATCGCCGGCAGTCCGGCGGGCAGCCGCTCGAGCAGCGCTTTCCCGTCCACGCCCGGCATCTGGAGGTCGGCGAGGATCAGGTCGGGGCTCTCCGCGGTCACCGCGGCGAGTGCCTCGGCACCGTCCGCCGCCTCGATGAGGCGGTCCGCGATGCCAGTGAGCATCGCCGTCAGCACCTGGCGGAAGGCCGCGTCGTCGTCAGCGACCACTACCGTGCCGGCCGACGGAGTCCCGTGCGGCAGGCTGAGCACGGCGGTGGTGCCCTGGCCGGCCTCGCTGGACAGGGCCAGCTCGCCGTCGAGCAGCCCGGCGAGCCGCCGGGCATAGGGCAGCCCCAGCCCGGTGCCGCCCCGCCGCGCGCCGGGCACCTGATAGAACTCTTCAAACACGCGCTCGAGCTGGCCGGCCGGGATTCCGGTGCCGGTGTCGGTCACCTGAATATCGACCCGGTCGGGAAAAGTACTCACGGAAAGCCGCACCTCTCCGCTATCGGTGTACTTGATGGCGTTGGACAGCAGGTTACGCAAGATGGCGGTCAGCGCCATCTCGTCGGTCAGGATGGTATCGGGAGCGCCGTCCGCGCTCACCACTACGTCCACCGGCTTGTCTTCCGCCATCGGCCGGACGAGGCCGCGCAGCGTGGCGAGCAGCGCGGGCAGGCTGACCTCGGCCGGCTCGATGACGAGCTGCCCGGACTCCGCCTTGGCGACGTCGAGGAGGTCGTTGACCAGGGTGAGCAGCGTGCGCGTCGAGTTCCTGATCAGCTCCACCTGGTACAGCTGCTCGGGACCGAGGCCACTGTCAGGCTCGGCGAGCAGCCGGGTAAGCCCGGTGATCGAGTTCAGCGGTGTCCGCAGCTCATGGCTGACGTTGGCCCAGAACCTGTTCTTCGACTCCGAGGCGAGGCGCAGCTCCTCGGACTTCTCGTCGAGTTCCCTGTAGAGCGCGACGACGCCCCTGTTGGTCTGCTCGAGTTCGTCCGACAGCTCGCTGTAGAGGGCCATCACCCCGCGGTTGGTCTCCTGGAGCTCGGCGTTGAGCAGCAGCAGCTGCTCCTTCTGCTGCGTGACGTCGTCAAGCGCCGCGATAAGGTCCTGATTCTGCCGTCGCAGCTCCTCGAGCGACGACTCGGGCACCAGGGCCGACAGCTGCTCGCGGAGGACGCGCATGTCCGGTGCGGTGTGCGGCGGGCGCCGCTTGGTCATCCGGATGAGCTTTCCCCTGGCCTTCACGGTGTCCATCAGGCGAGCCGCCGCGACGATCCCGTCCTCGGGCGGTTCGCCGTCGACCGTGACGGCGACCACCAGGCTGGCCTGGTCCGCCCCGAACGCGATGACAGCGGTCTGCCCGGCGGTGACCGTGCTACGGCATATCTCGCTGAGCGCGGTCGCGACCCGGACCTGATCCTGCTGCTCAAGAGCGAGCCCGGCGGCCAGCTCGCGGCCGAGCCGGCGCGCGGCGAAGACCCCGGGCAGGTCCCGGACGTGCAGGTGAGCGAACTCGTCCGTCATGGCTTGAGCACCAGCACTCCAGCGTCGTCGCGACGGGTCCCGGCCTCCGCCAGCAGCGCGGCGCCGACGACCAGCGGATCCCTGGCGTTCAATCCTGGCAGCGCGCCGGGCTCCCAGCGATTGCTGATGCCGTCAGAATGCAGGATGATCGCCGCACCCGCCGGAACGGCGTACTCGAACTGGCGGATGGTCCTGGCCTGGTGACCGGCGATGCCCGGCACCGAGAGCATGCTCCGCCGGGTGCCGTCGGCGAGGATCATCGCCGTGATGTTGCCAAGACCCGCGAACCTGATGACCTTACCGGCTACCTGTGCGACGCCGATGGCGCCGCCGCGGGTGCTGGTCATCCGGCGGTGCGCGCGCTCGACAAGCGCGGCAGGCTCGGCCGCCGGGGCCTCGAGCACCGCCGCCACCCCTTGTGCCGCGGCGCCCGCGGCGAGCGGCCCATGGCCGAGGCCGTCACACAGCACGCCGGTGACGCCGGCTTCCGTTTCCGCCGCGCCGAAGACGTCGCCGCACTCGGTCTCGCCGGTGATCGGCCGCACCAGGCCCGCGTGGCGGGCCTGGTGCTCGCCGGGCGCCGGCCAGAACCTGGCCACCAGCGCGGTGCCATGGCCCGGCATCGAGTACAGATCGTAGAAGTCGGCGAGCCGGTTGATCGCGCCGAGCCCGATGCCGAGGGTGCCGCTGGTGGAATGGCCGTCGCGCAGCGCGGCGCCCGTTTCCCGGAAACCAGGGCCCGCGTCGATGGTGACCAGCTCGATACCTGGCCGGTCGCTGTCCCTGGTGATACGCAGCAGCATGGACCCCTGGCGGGCATGCTTGTGCAGGTTCGTGGCCGCCTCGGTCACCGCCAGCGCCAGTTCGTCGGCACGGGGGGCCGGGAATCCCAGCCGGGCAGCCAGCGCCAGGGCGGCGCCGCGGCAGGCGGCGGCGGCGCTCGGATCCTCCACCCGCAGCCAGCGCAGGTCCCCGGGCGCCTGCGCGGTCAGGGGGCGGTTCATCGTGACCATTTGACGACCACGACGCTGGTCCCGGCGCCGGGCGCGGAAGTCAGCTCGAACTCGTCGACGAGCCGTCGCGCGCCGGACAGTCCCAGCCCGAGGCCGGTACCGGTGCTCCAGCCGTCGGTCAGAGCCAGCTCGGTGTCGGTGATGCCAGGTCCCTCGTCGGTGAAATACAGCTTGACGCCCACCCGCCCGTTGGCCGACTTGACCACTTCCACCCGGGCTACGCCGCCGCCGCCGTGGACCAGGGTGTTACGGGCAAGCTCGCTCGCTGCCGTCACCAGCTTGGTCTGGTCCACCAGGGAGAGCCCGTTGTCCGCCGCCGCGTTCCTGACGAGCTGGCGGACCCGTACCACGTCGTCTCCTGACTGGATGGGCAGCTCATCCATCAGGATTTCCCGTTCAGGATCTCCAGGCCCTTCTCGGCGTTAAGCGCGGTGCGCACCCCGCTCAGGGACAGGCCGAGCTCGGTGAGCGTGATCGCCACCGCAGGGCGCATGCCGACCAGGACGGTTTCGGCGTCGAACAGCCGGGAGATCGACCCGATCGTGGTCAGCATCCGGCCGATGAAGGAGTCGACGATCTCCACGGCCGTGATGTCGATGATCACGCCGTGCGCCCCGGTGACGGCCAGCTCGTCCGCCAGGTCTTCCTGAAGGCGGATGACGCTCTCGTCCTGCAAGTCGATCTGAATGGAGACGAACAGGGTCGGCCCGATCTTGAGGATCGGCACCCGCTCCATTAGAGCGGCACGACTTTCAACCCGGCCTGGCGCAGCGCGAGCGCGAGCGCGTCCGCGAGCGACGCCTTGGTGGCTATGTCGCCGAACTCGATGCCCAGCGACACGATCGTCTGCGCGACCTGCGGCCGGATGCCCGAGATCGTGCACTCCGCCCCGAGCAGGCGCGCCGCGCTCACTGTCTTCAGCAGATGCTGCGCCACCTCGGTGTCCACCGTCGGCACGCCGGTGATGTCGATCACGGCGTGGTCGGCGCCGGTGGCCACCAGGGTGTCGAGGAGCTTCTCCATGACCAGCTGGGTGCGGGCCGAGTCCAGCATGCCCACGAGCGGCACCGCGATGACACCATCCCACAGCTGCACGACGGGCGTTGACAGCTCGAGCATGGACGCGGACTGGTCGGCGATGATCTGCTCCCGCGCGGAAGAGTACGCCTCGAAGGTGCGCAGCCCGAGGTCGTCGATCATGCGAGAAAGCGAATAGAACTCGGGCACCAGGTCGGCGGCGTCGGCCACCAGCTCGTAGACGGCCTCCTTGAGGGAGAACACGCCGATCGCGGTCTCGATGGGCGAGAAACCGTCTCGCGCCCGGCTACGGGACAGCTCCTCAAGCGTCGCCGTCAGCTCGCCGGCGGCATGCTCGTCCGCCCCGGACAGCACCCGCACGATGAGCGCGTACAGGTCTTCGAGTTCGCGCCGCACTTCCTCGCGCGACGTGCGGCCGCGGACCCCCGCCACGACCAGGTCAGTCCAGCGGCCGACAACCTTGTCGTGGTTGTCGCGCAGGTACGCCGCCATCCGCTCATTTGTTCTGACAACATCCATGGGTCAGCATCCTACGCGTAAGTAATCAGGGACCGGCGAATTCTGCCAACAGGCTACATCGTGACGCTACCTGGCCGCCTGCCCGCGGCTGCCATCAGCCGATTCCAGCGACATGTACATCCGGACGACGGTCCCGTTCTCGTCAGAATTCAGTTCCACCCGGTCGCAGACTTGGTGCACGAGCCAGAGGCCGTGCCCTCCGGTGGCGCCGGGCGGCGGTGGCTGGCGGCCCACCGTCGGGTCGGTGATGACCCCCTGGTCGCGGATCTCGCACACAATCTCGGTCGCGTCGGACCTGATCTCCATCGACCCGGTCGAATGGGCATGCCGGACAGTGTTCGCGGCGACCTCGCTCACGGCGATCACGAAGTCGATGACACGGGCATCGGGCAGGCCGGCTTTCCTGGCATGTCGTTCTGCCAGGGCGCGTACCTCCGACAAGTTATTGCTGTACAGGAAGGGCATGTCAGGCTTTCGCCACGGGGAGATGGCGGCCTGCCCTGCGAGGAACGGGCTGGCCATGTCGTGGGACCTGGGGTCGTAGGGACAGAATTGGTTGTCGGGACAGATAATAGCCGCGCGGGCTACGCACGTGCTTCCCCGGTTAATCCGTGGCAAACAGACGCCACTAGTCCGTTCTGAATACTTATTCTCCTCAGCTGACAAGCGTCTTGACCGCGGCCGTCATCTCCGCGACCGCCTTCTTCGCGTCGGCGAAGTACATGCTGGTCTTGGGGTTGGCGTACAGCTCGTTGTCGATGCCTGCGTAGCCGGTGCCCATGGAGCGCTTGACGACGATGATCGACTGCGCCTGGTCCACGTCCAGGATCGGCATGCCGGAGATCGCCGTGCCGGGCCTGCGGGCGGCCGGGTTCGTCACGTCGTTAGCGCCGATCACGAGCGCCACGTCAGCCCGCGGGAACTCCGGGTTGATCTCGTCCATCTCCTTGAGCTGCGGGTACGGCACGTTCGCCTCGGCGAGCAGGACGTTCATGTGACCGGGCATCCGGCCCGCGACCGGGTGGATCGCGTAGCTGACCTCGATACCGCGGGACTCCAGCAGCGCCGCCAGCTCGGCGACGCCATGCTGCGCCTGCGCCGCGGCAAGCCCGTAGCCGGGCACGATGATGACCTTGGAGGCGTAGGCGAGCTGGATGGCCGCGTCGTCGGCGGCGATCGACCGGATCTGCGCGTCGCCGGCCATCACCGCCGCGACCGCCGTGTCACCGGTGCCGAAGCCGCCGAGCATGATGTTGGCGAGCGACCGGTTCATCGCGTCGGCCATCAGCTTGGTGAGAATGCCGCCCGAGGCGCCGACGAGCGCGCC
>DATBBI010000059.1:0-11458 GCA_036271115.1 Trebonia sp. | reverse complement strand
CCGGAGATGAAGGGGAACGGGTGCGCCGGGTCGACCACCAGCGGGGTGAGGACCGGGTAGATCCGGTCCCTGAACAGCCGCGTCAGGTCGTCGCGCTCCCGCTCCTCCAGTTCCTTCCAGCGCAGGATCTCGATGTCGTGCCTCGCCAGTTCCGGCTGCACGAGGTCGGTGAAGACGGCCGAGTGCCGTTCGGCGAGCTCGGCGGCGCCCCTGAGGGTGTTCTTCAGCACCTGGACGGGCAGCTGCTCGCCGGCGCCCTCCACGGGGAAGCCAGCGACCATCCGGCGGGTCAGGCCGGCCACCCGGACCATGAAGAACTCATCCAGGTTAGAGGCGAAGATGGCGAGGAACCGGACCCGTTCGAGCAACGGCGTCTCGTCGCCCTCAGCCAGGTCGAGGACCCGCTGGTTGAACTTGACCCAGCTCTGCTCCCGGTCGAGGTACCGGTCGGCTGGCAGTGCGGCACCGGTGACGCCGTCCGCGAGCAGGGTGCCGCCGCCCTCGTGCTGGTCCGCCGACACCGCCGGCGCCTCGTCCTGACGCGTGGACATGTCCGAGATTTCCGATATCTCCGCGATTTCCGAATACGGGTCGTGAGGCTGGAGAGACGAGTCGCCTGGGGCGATCCGGGGCTCGCTGACGCTCATGACTCCCATTGTCCCCTGCACTGCCAGGAACGAATCGGCGGTACCCGCCGGAGTATCCGGCCGGCTCCGCTATCCGGCCTGGCCGGAGGCCAGTACCGGCTCGCCCGGGGCCGGGGTCCCCGCGGCGGGGTGATGCTTCCGCAGCTCAATGTGCGCCGCACGGGCGTGGATCCGCGCGCGGCTGGCCGGCTGGGCGAACGAGTCCAGCTTCCCGGCCGCCGGGTACGGCTGGACGGCCCTGACGTGCAGGAAAACTGGCGCCCGCGGGCCCGCGGCGGAACACGCCAGCAGGCTGTGCCTGATGAAGCGGGCGGCTGACTCGCCCGGCGGAGTGACGCGCAGTCCCGTCGCGATGACCGGCCGGCAGCCGCGCGCGGCCGCCGAAGCGGAGCCGATCATGGCCGCGCGGGCGGTCTCGCCTGGCGCGAGCACGACGCGGTGCGCGGTCGCGGTGGTGTCCGCGGCCGCCGCGTTGCCCACCTGGCCGCCCGCTAGGTACGCCGCCACCGCGGGGTAACCGCGGAGCTCGCACTTCGCGTCCGAGACGTTGGTGAAGTCGAGCGCGTAACTCGTCGGTCCCTGGCGAAGCCCGGTGGCCGAGGCCGGGGCCGCGCCCAGCGAAATGCGCAGGCCGGACGCGGCACAGCGCGGCGCAGCGTCATGGCTCCTGGCCGATATCAGCGCCGCGTGCATCGGCGCTCCCCGGGTAAGGGTCACCGCCAGCGCGGCAGTAGCCCCGAACGCCACGACGGCGGCGACGTGCCAGCCGAGGCGGGCAGCTGCCCTCATCGAGCCCCCCTTTTGGACATTAGGCCCGTAACCACCATCTTTATCCGGTTACCCCCGGTCTGCCTAGGCCCGCAGGCCGCCTATCTGGGCTTGTGCACGCGGGCGCCCGCGCGCCGCGCGTATGATCGTCTCGTTCCCGCTTGTCAGGTCGCGTGCCGGCCCGTTCGGCTATGCGCAATAGCGAGATTGTCTATAATTTCTATATGGAAAATAGTGATAATGACGCGTTTCTTCCCCGGCCTGGCGACGCGGTCCTTGCGATAGTCCCGCCGGGGTCAGGTCCCGGGTACTGGGCCGGCGGCCCCTCGGCGGTCGCCGCCGACGATGGCGTTTACCTCGCCTACCGGCTGCGCCGCCCGCTCGGCGCCGGCCGCGGCTACGCGGTGGCGATCGCCTTTGCGCGGGACGGGGTGAACTTCGGCGCGCCGGTCGCGGTGATCACCAAGGAAGAGATGGGCACCGAGTCGCTGGAGCGCCCGGAGCTCGTCCGGCTGCCCGACGGCCGCTGGCGGCTATACCTGAGCTGCGCCACCGCCGGCACCAAGCACTGGCGGGTCGAGGTCACCGAGGCCGGCACCCCGGCGGAGTTCGATGTGAGGCGGCGCGAGGTCGTGCTCCCTGGTGACGTCACCAAGCGGGCGGTGAAGGATCCGGTGATCCAGCGTCATGACGGCAAGTGGCACATGTGGGCGACCATTCACCCGCTCGCCGACCCGCTGGAAACCGACCAGATGACAACCGAGTACGCGACGAGCCCGGACGGGCTCGACTGGATCTGGCAGGGCACCGCGCTGTCCGGCAGGCCCGGGGAGTGGGACTCGCGCGGCACCCGCGTCGCCGCGGTGCGGTTTGACGGGCACTCGGTGACGGCGTACTACGACGGCCGGGCGAGCGCGGCGGAGAACTACGAGGAACGGACGGGCGTCGCCGTCGGGACCGACCCGGTAGCGCTGATCGCGACCTCGGCGCCGGGCGCCGGGCCTGCCGCCTCCTCGCCGTACCGCGGTGGCGGGCTGCGCTATCTGGACCTGGTGGACCTGCCCGGCGGGCGAACCCGGCTGTACTACGAGATGACCCAGCCGGACGGCTCGCACGCGCTGGTCACCGAACTGCGCTGACCGCCCTGTCGCCGCCGGTCCCTGGCTGGGCTAGCGGCGGCGGCCGTTCTTCGCCTGGCCCTGCCCCTCGGGCCGGGCGCCGACCATGCCGCCCGACCGCTCCCGCGGCGACAGCCAGTCGCCGAAGTCCTCGCCGACCACCTTCTCGAGCAGCTTGATGTCGTCCTCGAACCTGGGCAGCAGCGCCTGCCGCTGCTCCCAGCTGAGCGGCTGTCGTTCCCGCCGGCCGCGCTGCAGGAACCGCTCGAGCCGGTGCGTCGCCGCGGCCGCCGCGTCGCCGGGAATCAGCCGGCCGGCCGCCGCGCCGACCCGCATGCCCAGCGCCGCGGCGCGATGGCTCAGGGTGTGCTCCGGGTGCGCGGTCACGTTCTCCCTGGGGATCTCGGTGACGACCCCGGTTTCGGCACCGAGGAAGGCGCAGATCTGGTCCAGCGTGGCGGCCGGCTCGTCGACGAGCCGCCGGTAGCGCAGCACGAGCACCTGCTCGCGGGGGAACAGTGAGAACGCGTAGTCGAGCTGCGCGCCGTACTTGCCGAGCCCGGTGTAGTGCCAGAACGACGCCCACCCCGCCGCGATCCTGCGCTCTTCCTCCGCGCAGGCCCGGACGAAGTCCGCCTCGGGCTCCAGGCCCGCCGACCACAGGTGCGTCCAGTTGGAGTGCGCCCGCTCGACAGGATCGCGCAGGATCACGACGAGCTTCGCCGCGGGGACCAGGTCCCTGATGCGGCGCAGCGCGGCCCGGTCGTACAGGTAGAGCGGCGTCGACTCGCCCCGCGGCACGCCCGGCGGGGCGGCGTCGAACAGCGCCTCGTACCTGTCGCGCTGCCAAATGTGCTCACGGTACGTGAGCATGTCTCCCGGGCCGCCCTTCGACGGCGGCGGGCCGTCGGTCAGGAAGAACTTCGGTTCCTTGATCGGCGACATGTACAGGCCAGGATGACGGGACAGCGCCGCGTGCAGTGCGGTCGTCCCCGCCTTAGGGACGCCGGCCACCAGGAAGTCAGGCAGTGCCATGCTCCCCCCTCGTCCTCACGCCGCGGGTCAGGGCGGGCGGGCAAATTGACAATATTTCTGATGATATTAATTGGGATAGTCCAGGGCGGTCAAACTCCTACCCTGCTGGTATGCCCGCACACATCTGTCACCGTCCGGGCCCGGTGAGGGCGGCCCTGATGGCGCGCGCGGACTCCGCGAGCAGCGGGCGCAGCGGCTCGAGCCCGGCCCGCCGGTCGGGGACGCCGGGATCGCGGCACGCCCACGGGCAGCCGTACGCGCACGCCTGGTCCAGCGCGCCCGCCAGCCTGCCCACCGGGCACAGCAGTTGCGCGATGGCGGTCGCGTTCAGCCTGGGCAGTATCGCGTGCACCTGCGCGAGCAGGCCGGGAACGGCGCTGAACAGCCGGGCGAGCTCGGCGGCCGGCCCCGCGCAATCGCCCGCGCCGTCAGCGGGCAGGGCGTCGAACCCGCGGAGGGTGCGGTCGACGGATTCGGCCAGGTCCACCGCGACGCGCACGAGGGGGTTGTCGGGGTACTTGCAGCAGGTGCCTAGCTCCAGGGCGGTGCACACGTCCCGGCAGTCCGGGTGCAGCCATTGCGGCCGCAGCAGCCAGGCGATCTCGTCCTCGATGTCGTCGGTGTCCTCGTCGCCGAACTCGTCGTCGTTCATGACAGGCTCCTCAATCGATCGAACGTACGTTCTAACCGTACGATGAGGGTCTGACAAAACGGCGCCGCCGAGCCCGGCAGGAGGACTGATGATCTTCATTACGGCCAAGTTCAAGATCCGGCCCGAGGACGCCGACCAGTGGCCGCAGATCGCCGCCGAGTTCACCGAGGCGACGCGGAACGAGCCGGGCTGCCTGTGGTTCGACTGGTCCCGCAGCATCGCCGACCCAGACGAGTACGTCCTGGTGGAGGCCTTCAGGGACGGCGAGGCCGGCGGGGCGCACGTCAACTCCGCGCACTTCAAGAAGGCGCAGCGGGACCTGCCGCCGCACCTGGCGCACACCCCGCGGATCGTCAACTTCACGATCCCGCAGGACGACTGGTCCCTGCTCGGCGAGATGGCCGTCCCTGGCGATAGCTAGCGGCGGCCGGGGTTGTCGCGGGGTTCCGGGGTCAGCAGGCCGCGGTTGAACGCCTCGGCGACCGCAGCGGCGCGGTCGCCGACGCCGAGCTTGCCGTAGATGTGGATCAAATGGCTCTTGACGGTGGCCTCGCTGATGAACAGCCGGGCGGCCGCCTCGCGGTTCGTGCTGCCCGCGGCGACCAGCTCGAGGACCTCGAGCTCCCGCTGGCTGAGCGGCTCCTGGCCTGGCGAGCGGACCCGGCTCAGCAGCCGCGCCGCGACCGTGGGCGCGAGCACCGACTCACCGTGCGCGGCCGCCCGCACCGCCCGGAGCAGCTCACCGCTCGGCGCGTCCTTGAGCAGGTAGCCGGTGGCGCCCGCCTCGACGGCGGGCAGCACGTAGCTGTCGGTGTCGTAGGTGGTCAGCACCAGGACCCGCGCGGCGACACCGCGCTTGGCCAGCTCCTCGATGGCGGCCACCCCGTCCATCACCGGCATCCGCAGGTCCATCAGGACGACGTCGGGGCGCAGCACCTGGGCGAGCCGCACCGCCTCGGCGCCGTCGGCGGCCTCGCCGACCACCTCGAACTCGGGGCCATGGCCGAACGCGCCGCGCAGCCCGTCCCTGACGACCGGATGGTCGTCCACGATCAGCACCCGGATCGGCGCCTCGTCCGGCGCGGGGTGGCTCATGCCCCGGTCCGCGCCAGGCCGGCCGAGATCTCCCCTGCCGCCGGGGGCCCGGCATCAGCCGGGCGGGGCCCGGCGGGCACGCGGGCGGAGATCGCGGTGCCCTGGCCAGGTTCCGACTCGACGTGCAGCGTCCCGCGGACGCCCTCGATCCGCTGCCGCATCGCGACCAGCCCGAACCCGGCCGACGGTTCCGGTGCCCCGGGTGCCCGGTGCGGCTCGAAGCCCCTGCCGTCGTCGCGGACATCGAGCACGACCTCGTCGTCCATATAGGAGAGCGTCACGCCGGCCCGCGTCGCGGCCGCGTGCTTGGCGACGTTCGCCAGCGCCTCCTGCGCGGTGCGCAGCAGCGCCGACTCGGCCTCCGGCGACAACGGACGCACCGTCCCGGTGACCGTGACCTGCGCGGGCACGCCGCTGTGCTCTGTCCAGCGGCGCGCGACCCCGGTCAGCGCCTCGCCGAGCCGCGCCTGCTCGAGCGCCTCTGGGCGCAGCGCGTGGACCGACCGGCGCGCCTCGGTGAGGCTCTCCCTGGCGAGCGTGACGGCCGCGTCGAAGTGCCTGCGCCGCTCCGGCGGGTCCTGGCTGGCCTGCTCGGCCGCCTGCAGCTGGGTGATGATCCCGGTCAGGCCCTGGGCGAGCGTGTCGTGGATCTCCCTCGCCATGCGCTGCCGCTCGTCGAGCACCCCGGCCTCGCGGGCCTGGGCCAGCAGCTGCCGGTGCAGGCCGGTGTTCTCCGCGAGGGTCGCCTCGAGCCTGCTGTTGGTCTCGGCCAGCTCGTCGAACAGCTGGCTGCGCTGCAGGCCCTGCCGGTAGCTGACCCAGTTGAACCAGGCGAACGCGCAGCCGAGGGTCACGTTGACGAGGATGGCGCCGGCCAGCAGCAGCGCCCTGGCGGCATCGAACGGCCCTTGCAGGCCGAGGCCCTGGGAGATGCCCGCGAGGCAGGCGACGACGCCGATGCCGACGATCCGCCAGCGCCAGGACCCGACCAGCCGGTAGACGTAGTAGTAGCCGGTGAAGGTGTAGAACCCGAGCCACGAGTACCCGAACACCATCACGGTCATGATCGCGAGCAGCCCGACCACGAACACGGCCATCCGACGGGGCCGGTCCCGCCACGCGGGACGAAGCGTGTACATGTCCAGCGTCCACGCCGCGGCGAGTCCGCACAGCAGCAGCGGGACGAGCGGCGATCCGGTCTCCACATGGTCCTCGTAGAGCACCACCGTCAGGATCGCGGAGAACGCCAGCATCACCCACGGCACCACGTCGATCACCGCGCGCGCGAAGTCCAGGTTCCCGTCCCAGGGATCGGGATAGGAGCGAGTCCCTGAACCGCTCATCGGCGTCCTCCATCCATGCGGCGCGCGTGCCGGATCTAGTATCACTCCCAGCGGAACAGCCTGGCCGCCGCCAGCCCGAATGCCACCGCGTACGCCGCCAGGGTGCCGAGGGCCAGCGCGGGCGGCCAGTGCCCGAGTGACGCCGCCTGGAACGACTCCCAGGCCGCGCCGAGCGGCGTCGCGTGGCTGATGTGCTGCAGCACCGCCGGCATCGACGGGATCGGCAGCCACAGCCCGGAGAAGAACATCAGCGGGAAGAACAGGATGTTCCCGATGGCCGCGGCTACCCGGGGGTTCGGCGCTACCGCGGCGATGAACAGGCCGAGAGACAGCGTGCAGGCCGCGGTGAGCAGGGCGACGACCGCCCAGATGCCGGGCGCCAGCGGGAACGGGACGGCGAACGCCAGCCTGGCGAGCACGAGGATCGCGGCGACCATCACGACCGCGGCGCCGACGGTGACAGCCAGCTGGGCGGCCAGGACGCGCCACGCGCCGGCGGGCGTGGTCTGCAGCCGCCGCAGGATCCGCTGCTCCCGGTAGGTGGCCAGCGTGACCGGCAGCGAGAAGAACGAGAGCAGCGCCAGCATCGTCACGATGATGATGGGCACGTACGTCTCGAGCACCGTAAGGCCCTGGTAGCCGGGATGCGTCTGCTTGAACGACGGGATAAGGCCGAAGATGACCAGCAGCAGCAACGGGAACGCGATGACCCAGAAGACCAGCATGGGCTCGCGCAGGAACAACGTGAGCTCGGTGACCGTGAGCCGGGCCAGCGCGGAGCGCCGGCGGGCGGGGGCAGCCGGAACGCCGGGGGTCTCGATCGCGACGGACATGGCTTACGCCTCCTCAGCGTGCTTGCCGGTCAGCTCGAGGAACGCGTCCTCCAGGTTCGCCTGGTCCACGCGGAGCTGCTGAGCCACGATCTGGTTGCGGGCCAGCATGGAGATGATCCCGTTGACCACGTCGCCAGTGCCGCTGACCACGACGACATCGCCCCTGCGGATGACGTCGGTGACCCCTGGCACGCTGGTCAGCATGGCGTCGCTGACCGGAGCGGACGGGCGGAACTGGATCCGCTGCGCCACCTCGACCCGCTGGGCGAGCCCGGCGGGCGTGTCCTGCACCACGACACGGCCCTTGTCGATCAGCGCCACCCGGTCACAGAGCCGCTCTGCCTCCTCCATGAAGTGGCTGACGAGCACGATCGTGACCCCGCGGTCCCTGATGCTCTCGATCAGCTCCCAGGTGTCGCGCCTGGCCTGCGGGTCAAGGCCCGTGGTCAGCTCGTCGAGCACCGCGATCCGCGGGCTGCCGACCAGCGCCAGCGCGATCGACAGCCGCTGCTTCTGGCCGCCGGACAGCTTCCTGAACGGCGTGTTGCTCTTGCCGGCGAGCCCGAGCGCCTCCAGCAGCGACCGCCAGTCGGCGGGCGCCCGGTAGAAGGAGTTGTACAGGTCGAGGGCCTCGGCCACCCGCAGCTTGGCCGGCAGCTGGCTCTCCTGGAGCTGCGCTCCGAGCAGCTGCGTCAGCTCGGCGCGGTCCCGCAACGGGTCGAGCCCCAGCACGCGCAGCTCGCCGCGGTCGGGCTTGCGCAGCCCCTCGACGCACTCGACGGTGGTGGTCTTGCCCGCGCCGTTCGGGCCGAGGATCCCGAAGATCTCACCCTCGGAGACGGTGAAGGACACGTCGTCCACGGCGACCGTGTCCCCGTACTCCTTGTGCAGTCCCCGCACTTCGATAACCGTTGTCATGCGTCCAGCGTCGCCGCGGGAACCCCTGCCGCGCATCGTCCCGGCGGCCACACCTCGATCAACCGATCGGTTAGCCGGCTTCGCCCGCGGTTAGCGGGAGACGCGCCTTCCCGGGCGGCACGCGGACCAGATCGCCTCGCTGCCTGGCAGCTTCACGCGCTCGCCGCGGCCGAGGGACTGGGCGAGCTCGGCTTCCGCGGACTCGATGCGCAGCCATTCGGCGTAGGAGACGGGCTCCACGCCGCGCTCCGCGAGCACGCCGGCCAGCGGCGAGTCCCCCTCCGCGCCTGACAGCGGGCTGTCCGGCGGGGACGCCGGGCCGTCGGGGGCGTCCGGGTACCGCAGCAGCCCGGGCCGCGGCAGCGGCGCGTCGCCGTCGCCCGGGCCGCCGGCCAGGTCGGCGAGCAGAGCCCGGACGGTCTCCGCCGCGTCGGCCTTGTTCGTCCCGATCACGCCGGTCGGGCCGCGCTTCAGCCAGCCGGCCACGTACTCCCCTGGCAGCGGCTCTCCGTCGGGGCCGAGGACGCGGCCGCCCGCGTTCGGCACCGTGTGGCTGCGGGAGTCGAACGGGACACCGGTCAGCGGCACGCTCTGGTAGCCCACGCTGCGGAGCACCATCTGCGCGTCGAGAAGCTCCGTCTCCCCGGTGCCCTCGAAGACACCGTCGCTGGTCAGACGGGTGCGCTCGAGGCGAAGGGACGAGACCGTTCCTGATGATGATTCAAGAATTTCCAGCGGCCGCAACCAGAAGCGGATCCGCAGCGTGCGGCCACCGCCAGCCGGCGCGGACTCCCAGGCGCGCAGCGCGACCAGGTTGCCGCGAACGCGGCGGTCGGTCTCGGCGAGCACGGCGGACTCGCCGGAGGCGTCGAAGCCGGCCAGGTCGAGTTCCGCGGGCTCCGTCGACACCGTCACGCCGGGCAGTTCGCCCAGCTCGCGTAGCTCCTTGGTGGTGAACTTGGCCTGCGCGGGGCCGCGGCGGCCGATCATGTGCACCTCGCGCACCTTGCTGGCGCGCAGCGCCGCGAGCACCGGCTCGGAGACGTCGGTGCCCTCGAGCTCGGCGGGGTCGCGGACCAGGATCCTGGCCACGTCGACGGCCACGTTGCCGACGCCGATCACCGCGACTGACTCCGCGTCCAGCGTGAACGCGAGCGGGTCGACGTCGGGGTGGCCGCAGTACCAGTTGACGAAGTCGGTGGCCGCGAAGCTGCCCGGCAGGTCTTCGCCGGGGATGGCCATCCGCCGGTCGCGCATCGCGCCGGTCGCGTAGACGACCGCGTCGTAGGCGTCCAGCAGGTCCTCGCGGGTGACGTGGTCCCCGAAGTGCACGCCGCCGAGGAACCGCACGTCCGGGCTTTCCAGCACCCGCCGCAGGTAGTTCGCCACCGACTTGATCGACTTGTGGTCCGGGGCCACGCCGTAGCGGACCAGCCCGTACGGCGTCGGCAGCCGGTCGAGCACGTCCACGGCGATGGCGACGGGAACCGGCAGCGCGGCCGTCTGCTTGACCAGCGCCTCGGCGGTGTACAGGCCGGCCGGACCCGAGCCGACCACGGCAACACGCAACATGAGAGTAAAACTACTCGGGAAGGCGCTCCGGCGTCGAAGCTTGCTGCGCCGGCGCGCCCGGCGCCGGCGGCGTGCGGCGCGCGACCGCCTCGGTGAGCTGCCTGGCCAGGTGCTGCGGGCTCAGCCCGGCCGCCTCGAGGATCTGCTCGCGGACGCCGTGGGTGAGGAACTCCTGCGGCAGGCCGAACGTCTTGACCGGGACGTCGACGTCGTGGTCGCGCAGCAGCCTGGCCACCGCGTCGCCGAACCCGCCGGCCCGGCCGTTGTCCTCGACCACCGCGACCAGCCGGTGCGCCCTCGCGGCCTCGACGACCGCCTCGTCGACCGGCTTGACCCAGCGCGGGTCGACGACGGTGACGCCGATGCCATGATCCTTGAGGCGGGTCGCCACCTCGACGCAGGTGACCGCCATCGGGCCGGCGCCGAGCAGCAGCACGTCGCTGGCCGCGCCGTCGTCAGGTACGGCCAGGATGTCCATCGCGCCGAGCGTGCCGACCGCCTCGGCCTCGGGGCCGACGGTGCCCTTCGGGTAGCGGAGCACGGTGGGGCCGTCGGCGACCCGGACCGCCTCGTTCAGCAGCTCGGCCACGCGGCTGCCGTCCCGCGGGGCGGCGACCTTGAGCCCGGGGACGACCTGCAGGATCGAGCCGTCCCACATGCCGTTGTGGCTAGCGCCGTCGGGGCCGGTGACGCCGGCCCTGTCGAGGACCACGGTGACCGGCAGCCGATGCAGCGCGACGTCCATCAGCAGCTGGTCGAACGCCCGGTTCAGGAACGTGGCGTACACCGCGACCACCGGGTGCAGGCCGGCCATCGCGAGGCCGGCGGCGCTGGTCATGGCGTGCTGTTCGGCGATGCCGACGTCGTAGACGCGGTCCGGGTAGGCGGCCTTGAACGCCGCGAGGCCGGTCGGGTGCAGCATCGCCGCGGTGATCGCCACCACGTCGGGGCGGCGGGCGCCGATCGCGACCATCTCGTCGGCGAACACGTCGGTCCAGGCGCGCTTCGGGGCGGGCGGGGCGCCTTGCGCGGCGCTCGGCGCGGCGGCCTTGGGCGCGGCGGGGACCTGGTGGAGGCAGTCCTCCTCGTTCTCCTCGGCGAGCGGGTAGCCGAAGCCCTTGCGGGTGATCGCGTGCACGAGGACGGGGCCGCCGTATTCGGCGGCCTTGCGCAGGGCGTGCTCGGTCATCAGCTCGTCGTGGCCGTCGATCGGGCCGATGTACTTGATGCCGAGGTCCTCGAACAGCACCTGCGGCTGGAGGAAGTCCTTCAGGCCCTTCTTGGCGCCGTGCAGCGCGCCGTACAGCGGCTGGCCGACCAGCGGCGTGCGGGTCACGCTGGTCTTGATCAGGTCCAGCACGTTCTCGTAGCGCTGGCTGACCCTGATGCTCGCCAGGTGGCTGGCCAGCCCGCCGATCGTCGGCTGGTAGGAGCGGCCGTTGTCGTTGACCACGATGACGATCTTGGAGTCGCGGGC